>CAYOQM010000085.1:5161-10488 GCA_964406065.1 uncultured Verrucomicrobiota bacterium | reverse complement strand
TCTTCTTCTGGAAGTCGGCATAGGCTGGATTCCCGTCGACAACCTTGTCGGTGCCGCTTAAACAGATGATCAATGAAAAGGTTTTTCCTCTTTTGTACGTCGGCTCCAGCAGTTCGTAGGGCAGGCCTTCGAAGTCGCTCTTGAGCGCGCCGCGATGCGCGGGATTGGGCTGCGGCAACACGGCCTCCATCTCCTTGGCGTAGGCGTCGATGAGCTTGTCCAATTTGGCTACCATCTCCGGGTTGGCACGGCTGCAGTTGAGCGTCTCGCCCGGATCCTCGGACAAGTGATAGAGCTCATACCGGTGGGTCTGGTCTGGCCCGTCGTAGTAATAGCGGATGAGTTTCCAGCCATCGAGCATGACGGCCGTCGCCGGCAGCCCATAAGGAAGATGGGTGAAGACCGGACGCGCCTCCATTTTCTTGCCGGTCAACGCCGGGACTAAACTGCGCCCGTCGACCTTGGGCATATCCTTGATGCCGCAGATCTCCGCCAGCGTGGGAAAAATATCCACCGCGTGGATGGGCAGGTCGCTTTTAGCCCCCGGCTGGGTGACTCCCGGCCAGATCACGAATCCCGGGACCCGCACACCGCCCTCATGGATATCCCCCTTGCCGCCGCGCAACGGTGAGTTGTCCGTGATCCGGGGCGTCCCGATGTTGACCCCGCCATTGTCGGAATAGAACACGATCACGGTCTTTTCCGCCAAGCCGGCCTCCTCGACCGCTTTCCAGACCCGGCCGATGGCTGCATCGGTATTCTTGATCATCCCGGCGTAAACCGGATTGGATTGCCCCGCGTTGGGATCGGCCTTGGCCTTGAAATACTCGATCATCTCCTTCTGGGCCTGGTGGGGACCATGCACGCCGTAGGTCCAGAAGTTCAGAAAGAAGGGGCGATCCTTGTTTTCCTGGATGAATTTGATGGCATTGGCGGCCAGGCAGTCGTCTATCGGACGGCCCTTGTTCTCCGGCCCCTCCTCCCCTTCCCACTCGGGCCAGGGTCCGAAATGACCGGGAGGCAGCGGACCGGGGCGGTTCGCGTGCGGGACATCGACATGGAACCCGTGCTCGATCGGCGAGTAAGGTTCCGGCCCGAGATGCCACTTGCCAAAATGCCCGGTCCGATAGCCATTGGCCGCGAAGATTTTGGCTATTGTGGGATACGTCGTTATCAGCCGCGAAACGCTCACCACCTGCATCGCCTTCTGGTTTGGCGGGGCGTATTTCATCCCGCCAGGAAGCTCGCGCCAGTTGGTCTTGAGTTCCTCCTGGGTGTAAACCCTTGGCTGCACATGAGCCTTAAGCACCTCAAGGGGATCGCCACCCCGCGGCGAGAAAAACCCGGTTCGGGCCGGATCCAAACCGGTCAACATGCAGGAGCGCGTGGGCGAACAGATCGGGGCCGCATAAGCTTGGGTAAAGACCATCCCGCGCTGGGAAAGCCGGTCAATGTTCGGGCTCTCGTAGAACTTGCTCCCGGTATAACCGAGGTCGTTCCATCCCAGATCGTCCATGAGGAAAACGATCACATTGGGTTTTTCGGCGGGTGCCGCGTTGACTGTCGGTAGGAACGCGGGCAGGAGAGCACCGGCTAGCGACATGAGTATAGGACGAGTTATTTTCATTTCTTTGTTCAATCCTTTCACTTCGCCGAAACCAACTCACAGACCTCCTCTGCCCGCGTCTTGAACCTGAGCCGCTCGCCACTGACCGTTTCGGACGGATTCCCGTCCCGTACGATCTGGACCTTGGAACCGGGCCACGGGTTTTGCACGGTACAGTCCCTGCCCTTCTCGCTGCGGATGCGCACGCCCCGCACCATGCCGTCCTTGAGTTCCGCCGAGACCAGGAACGCCCCATAAGCACGCAGATCGCCAAAGCGGGCGTCCTGCTCCTTGGGCCAGCAAGGGAAGAAACGCAGCACCCCTTCGTGGCTCTGAAAAAGCATCTCGTTGAGGACCAGAAAGGCGCCGTTGTTTTCGATCCCTCCACCCACATAGCGCATGGTGAGGTTCGGCTGGCCGCTGGTCTGGATCTCGCTACGGAGACGACGTAACAGCTCGCCGGGATCGTATCCGACCCGCGCTGCGGAAGTATAGAAGGTTGCAAAGCCGTTGATGTCCGACCAGCGTCCCAGCTCGTTTATGGTATTTTTGCTGATCTCGATCAGCTTCGGATCGCTCTCCAAGCCGATGGCCCCGGCCGGAAACACAGCCCATATTCCGGTAACGTGCGTCTTAAACCAATCCATCCCACGTTCGGTGTACCGAAACACGGTTTTTCCATTGCGCTCCTGGGTTGGAAATTTCGAGAGATGATCGACGATGTGCTGCCATTTGACGCGGCGATCGGCATCCACGCCCAGATCCTCACTGAATGCCAACATGGAGGTGAAAAGCGTCCGGACGAGACCCAGGGAGAATACTCCATTGAAGTTATCAGAAAAGTCCTGAGGGCGGCGGGCCGGACTTTTCCCGGATTCCTTCAGTTGCTCCTGGCTCACGCCTGTTTCGTGGGGAGAATCATGATAAATCACATAGCGGCCGTCCCTGCCCTGAGCACCGTCGAAGGGCTCGAATTTCAGGTAATCCTCCCAGAAGGCGGCGACCTCACTTAAATAGGGGTAGCCCGTCTTTTTGAGCCACTCCGTATCCTGAGTGTACTGGTAGTGCCAGATGAAGTTCATGGCCACGAGGGCGGCATTGGAGCGCTGCCCGTAGTCGCGCCACTCTTCCGCCAGGATGCCCCATGGCCCGATTTGGGTGGGCAAATGCACCCCTTTCCATCCGCTCGCCCGAGCCATCTCCCGGCCCTTGGGCAGGATCTCGTAAATCGTCTGATAAAATGGATGCGTCAGCTCGGGATGGTTGGACGCATAGGCGATGAAGTAGGGAGCTTCAAAATTGTAGTTCAGCGCGATCGCATTGCGCCCCATACCGGTTTTCCATAATCCCAACAGCCCCGGAGCCACCTTGCCCTCCCGGCTGCAACTCGCCACCACATACAGCGCACCGTACCAGTATTGTTCGATCAGCTTATCCGGGATCTCGAGGAACGATTTCGACCAGAACTGCGCCCACCATTCCCGATGGCCTGTTTGGAGTGCCAGGAGATCTTTCTCTTCCAGAGTTTCGATCCGCCTCTTGGCCGCCTTTGCATAATCGGGATCATCCCCATCGCTCAGGGTAGCGGTGAGAATTCGGGCCGTTTGCCCCGGTTGGAGGTCAAACACCAGTGAATTCTTGTCTCCGCCGCGAATGCCTTTGGCAACGACGCGGGTGACCGTAGCCACGGCCTTAACCTTACGTTCCGGCTGCCATGCAGGCGCTTTATGAATGAACGAACAGAGAGCCGCCGCGCTATCCGCCTTGCGGGAGGCCACCGACTCGTTGAGCCGCGAGTCAGCCGCCTCGGTTATTTGCGCCTTGGCGCCATTCACATAAATGGCCATGCCGAAGCCGTCATACACCGCCGCGAGGTGGTGCCAGGCATGGAGAGCGAGCGGCTCGGTTGTTTGCACGACGTGGGCACGGCCCGCAGCCAGAACCGTCAGGTTGATGTATCCGTCCCGCAACCCCAGACTGCAAGAGAGATCCTTGGCGACAATACAATTGCCGCCCGGGGCGAAGCTGGCAGGGTTCACCCAGGCACTAACCGTCACGGCGTTGACTGCGCACCGCAAAGTCCCCCAATTCACATAGCTTGCCAGGCCGTCGAATTGCACAGCCTGCCCCACCTTCCCTGCAACGGACTGCGCCGCGATTACCTGAGTTTTGACTGGATGGTTTTCCGGCCAACTCATGACCAAGCCCCTCCGCGGCCCTTGCCCTGCCATCACGGCGCAGATTTCCTCCTCGGTGAGCATCCGATCATGAATGCGCACGTCGTCAATAATCCCCGCAAAATGGCGCGGCTCCTTTTCCGAACTCTCGCGCCCGATCATCACGGCGGAGTCAGTCGCCCATTCTGGTTTGTCATCCATGGGGAGCGGCTCGCCGGCGACCTGATCCACCGCGACCGTCACCGGCGCCTCGCCCGCGCTGGTGATCTCGGTCACCAGCAGGTTTTCAGAGGCCGCCACCCAAGAGCGCGTTTTGACCTGAACCTTACCTCTGGTGAACTCGCCGCGCACCTCGGCTTGAGCCAGATCCTGCTCCTGCCGGTAGGTGGCGTCCTGCAAGGCTGGAATCCTTAGGCGCAGCGCGCCTACAGGGACAGACCAGAAGTCGTTCTTGCCGATGTGAAAGAACTGCTCGTCCGGCAAGCCGCCCAACGCGATACCAAGGTCGCCATTGCCCAGCAGGGGTCCGTCCGCCATCCTTTTGGATGGCACATGCTCAGCGGGCCAGTTAAAAATGGCCGCATGCCGTACTGCATGCTGGAAACCCTCGCTGGACACAGGATTCACGGCGGCAGTGTCGGCACCCTCTGCCCACGCGCGGTCCATCACACCGGTTCCCCACCCTGCGTAGAGCGCGGCGGTTGCAACTAAGTTTAAGCATTGCCTTGCATTCATATGATATTAGCTCCTTGTTCGCTGGTTTTTACTACTGCCCCTCAGGGCTGACTTTCCCAGGATTTGGCTTTCAAGTGCACTTCCACCGCCTTACCAGCGCTCAGGGAAAAATTCTGGGCGTTGAGACCTGGCCCGGTAATGGAAACCGTCTGGTCCTTGTCGGAAACCAGCACCGCCTTCGCTTTCGCTCCGTCCCAAGTCAGATCCTTCAGCGTGATCGCCCCGCGCAGACGCAGTCCCTTGATCGAGCCGCTCTGCCACTGCGGCGGACGGGCAGGGAAAAACCGGATCAGCCCGGGGTCGGAATAGACCAGCGTCGAGGCGCAGAGGTAGGGCAGCCCGCCGGAGATATCCATGTTGAACATGTGGCCGCCACAGTGGAAAGAGCCCATCCCGGTGGACCAGTAGCGTTTGCCAAGGGTATGGATGGCTCGCGCCGCCAGTTCGCTGTCGCCCACACGCGCTCCGCCCAGCCCGACCTGCACAAGCCCGAAGGCCATCACCGGAGACTTGTCCAGATAGTCCAGCCGGGCACGCCCGGAGTGGCCTACCGCTTTGACCAACGCGGGATTCTCCACAATCTCCGGCGGCATCTCGTCATAAAGCGGGTAGAAATGCGAGGCGTGCCTGTGATCGTGACGCTCCGCCAACCCCGGCCAGAGCCATTCGCGGAACGAGCCGTCCTCGCCGACCTCGTAGGGGGGCATCTTGTCGATCAACGCCGCCCACTTCCTCCGCAATTCCTCGTCGACTCCGAGTTCCCTGGCGGCGGTGATCGCGTTGCGCAGCAGTTGTTTGGCCGCGCCGAT
>CAYOQM010000085.1:0-5151 GCA_964406065.1 uncultured Verrucomicrobiota bacterium | reverse complement strand
CGCATTGACCGCCAGCCGGGCATTCAAGTCGTTGCTCGGCGCATTTTCCGGAGAATAGGAAGGGGCAAAAACCAAATGCCCGGCCTTGTCCGTGACCGTGAGGAAATCCTCGTAGAACGCCGCCGTTTCCTTCATCAGCGGATAGGCCCGCTCTTCGAGGAACTTCCGGTCGCCCGTGGTCAGCCAGTAATCGTAGTAGTACTGGAGCATCCACGGCGCGCCGGCATACCAGCAGTAGAACGGATAGGCGGAGGAAACGCCCATGAAACGGGGCGAGCTCGTCAGTTGGGCCGGCACGAGGAACCCCCGCATGCCAAGGATCTCCTCCATGTTTTTGCGAAACCCCGGCAGGAACCGCTCGTAGAACCGGAAGTAGGGATCGAGCAGCTCCGGTGTATTCCCCATGGCGAGGAAGGAGACCGCGCAGGGCAGGTTGCCGTCGGTGGTCAGCGCCGAGCCCCACGGCGCCAGCCATGAGCCGTTCCAGAGCCCCTGAAGATTGGGGTGATTGTAACCGATGCAACTGATCATGTTGTAGCGCCCGGCTTCGAAAGCCCGTTCGATCTGCGCCAGCGGCACCTCCGGCCCCTGCGCCGCCTTGAGCAGATCCTCCGTCGCCTTCGCCCGGTCCGACGCCGGGGCATTGAGCGAGAAGCTCACCCGGTCCATCAGCTCGCCGTGGATCTTGGCGTGACGCGCCAATAACTGATCGTAATCGGCAGGGAGCGCCTCCAATTCCTGCTGGAGAGCCTCCTGAAAACTTTGATCTTTCTCCTCCTTCAAGAGCGGACGGATTTTGATCAGCACCAGGACTTCATCGGCATTGGAAAATCTGAAGCCAGGATGGGTCCGCCCGAACTGGCCTCCCTTTTGCACGATCCTGCCCACCGCTTCATAGCCGATGAGGGGATTGTCAACATTGGGCGTGGCGAAGATATTGCGGAAATAGAGCCCCTTGTTTTCCAGAGCACCGCTCTCGGATCGTTTGACGCGCTTGGCGACCTCCGCGATCTCTTTGAAACTGGCTGCGGTGAGCCCGGCGAAGGAGAGTTCGACGTTCTGCTTGGCGCTGCCGTTGAGGCGCACCACGATGACATCGTCGGCCCGGGAGACAAAGGCACCGCGGTGAAAGACTCCGGAGTCCGTGGCATAGCTGACGTGGGTCTCGCCGGTCATAAAGTCCACCGAACGCTGGTAGCGGCCCAAATCGACCTGCTCCTGCTCGATGCGCAGGGTCAGCCCGCCGATAAAGGGGTCGTTCAAGTGGGCGGTGGCCCCACCCTTGGCAAACATCTCCTTGTTTACGGCATCGACCATCTTTCCGGCTTCGGCGTATTTCCCGGCCAGACATAGCTCCCGCATTTCCGGGAACTTCTCACGCATGATGATGGGGTGCTCGCGCTTCTCCCGCGGCAGGTAAAGGGCCCCATGGCTCAAATAGAGCGTCTCGTCAAAGGGATCTCCCGGCACCATCACCCCCATCATGCCGTTGCCGGTCAGGATCGAATGCTGCCAGTTGGCGGCCGGCCGTCGGCTGACGAAGCCGCGCTCCGGCGCGGCGAAATAGTCCGCCGGCTGCTCTTGGATTTTCCCAGGGGCCGCGCCTTCCGGAGCGCTCCCGGCTGGCAGGGGTTGAATTCCCAGCAGCCCAAGAACTGCCATGATTTTGATGTAGTTTGCTTTGCTCATATTGCTCCTTACTCTGGGTGGCATGTCGCCCGGTTTTGTTCTGCTTTTCACTTCGCGCTGCTTGGCCATTGGCGGTCGACCCGCTCGTGCTGAATGGCGCTGTCAAAGGGAACGTTCGGGGCCTCGGTGGCCGGCAGATAGCGCGTCATCTCGGCCAGAATGGCCGCCCGGCTTGGATCGGCCGCGAGGTTATGCCACTCCAGCGGATCCTCGGCGTAGTTATAGAGCTCCTGGGAACCGTCCGAGTAGCGGATCAAGTTCCAATCGCCTTTGCGCACCGAGTTATTGCCTCGGTGGTAGGTGGTCAGCGCCGCATGCGGCCAGTCGGCGGCGGGATTCTTCAATAAGGGAACCAGGCTGTTTCCATCGAGCCCCTTGGGTGTCGGCACGCCGCAGAGCTCCATGAGGGTGGGATAGATGTCGACAAGGCTCACGGGATGGGGACAGACCCCGCCCGGGCGGCCCACCCCGGGCGCCACCACGATCAGCGGCACGCGGGCGCCCTCCTCCCAGAGCGTTGACTTTTGCCAGTGCCCCTTCTCCCCGAAATGCCAGCCGTTATCGCCCCAGAGCACGATGAAAGTGTTGTCCGCGTGGGGGGAAGCGGCCAGCGCATCGAGCACAACGCCGATGGCGGCATCGGCGCATGTGGCCGCCGCCATGTAGCCGCGCATCGCCTCGCGCCACTTGCCCCGGGCGACGAGTTCCTTGTGGAAATCGCGCTTGCGCCCGGGATCGAACTCGTGGGCAATGGCATCATTGCCCGCAATGGCGCGGCCGGCCGCAGGCACATCATCGAGATCATTCTCGAGCACCTTCGGCAACGGGATTTTGTCCAGGTCATACATGTCAAAATACTTCTGCGGAACGTACCATGCCACATGTGGATCCTCGGTTCCGAAGGCCATGAAGAACGGTTTCTCGTGCTTTTTGCCGAGTTGCTCGGCCACCCAGCGGGCGTTCTTGAAATCCCACATCGCTTCATCCCCGGTGCCGGGATGCGTGATGGCGCCCCAGTCAAACCAATTGAGCCCGAGTTCGCCTTGTTTGAAACCGTTGTTGGGTTCAGCGGCCACGCGCCGGTGGATCTCGAACATGGGCGAATAGTCATCCCACGATTCGGGATCAGCCCAGACCGAATCCCGGCCGAGGGCGTGGAAGATTTTCCCCGAGCCGATGGCGTAGTAGCCGTGCTGGCGCAGTTGCTGGGGGATGCTGGCCGCATCCTTCAATAGCGGCGCGTGGCGGGGATAGGCCGGTTGCAGGTAACAGCCGGTCGTCGCTGCGTGCATGCCGAACAGGGTCGCGATCCGACTCGGATTGCACATGGGCGCGGGACAATACGCCCGGTTGAAGCGCACGCCTCTCGCGGCGAGCCGATCGATGTTGGGGGTTATGGCCCGGATATCGCCTCCATAACAGTTGATCCGCGTGTTCAGGTCATCCACCGCGATAAAGAGAATGTTCGGAGGGAGTTTTTGGGGTTCATTTTTACTGATATCTTTCTTCGAGCTTTGTCCTTGCTCGAAGAGCCATTTCGCCACGACCGGCTTGTGAAGGTTGCCCTCCCGCACCACGGGATAGCGCCAGAGATTGTCGAGCAACACCATCCCGTCTTGAGCGTATTCCGTGTATTGGACCACACTTGAACCCGCCGCTTTGAGCGCCGCGATCATGTCGCGCGAACCGGCGACACCCGGGCTTTGAGCGTCCTCGAACGCCCAAACCGGCAGATCCTTGATGCGTTGGGCATGCACGGGCGAACCGGTGCCGCCGATCGGCACCGCCGCCGCGAAAACACCGGGATGACGCAGGATCAGATCCCAGACGCCATCTCCCCCCAGTCCCGCTCCGGTCAGATAAATGCGGTGGGGATCGATCTTCTCTTCGCGAACGAGTTTTCCAACCAGAGCGGCGACCTTTTTCAGCGAGTCGCTTTCAGGAACCTTGTCCGGATCGTATGAGCCAGCGGCCACTGACCGATCCACCCATTGGGCGCCCTTCGGGCAGCGCACCGCCAGCAGGAAACAGGGATTCTGGAACTGGAGCGATGTCCGCTGCAGGGAGGCAAAGGCCGGATTGTCGTGCTCGGGATGGTCAGTCCCATCTTCCGCCATGCCGCTTAGACACACGACCATCGGATATTTTCCCCCTCTTATAATCGAAGGCTCGAAAAGCTGGTAGGCCAACTCCTCGAAAGCATCCTTCCGCGCCTCATGATAGGCGGGATTGGGCTGAGGGAGCACGGCGCCGGTCTCTTGGAGGTAATCGGCGATTAGCTTGTCCAGCTTGGCCACCAACTCCGGCTTGCGCAGACTGTGATCGAGCGTCTCGCCGGGGTCTTCCGCCAGATGATAGAGCTCGTATCGGTTTTTCTGGTTCGGCCCGTCGAAGTAGAAGCGGATCAGCTTCCACCCTTGAAACACCACGCTAGTAGCGGGCGCGCCGCCGCCAGACCAATTTCCATAGTGCGGGTAATGGGTAAAGACCGGGAGTTCCTCCATTTTTTTGCCCGCAACAGCCGGAGCAAAACTGCGTCCATCGCCCTTGGGCAGCTCTTTGATGCCGCACATCTCGGCGATGGTGGGCAACACGTCGCGGGAATTGATGGGCAGATCGCACCGGGTGCCGGCGGGAGAGACGCCCGGCCAGATCACAAAGCCGGGAATCCGCACGCCCCCTTCGTAGATATCGCCCTTGCCGCCGCGCAGCGGCGCGTTGTCCGTGATCGGCACTCCCCCTTCGGGCAGCATCGGGTGTTGCAGCAGGTTGATGCCGGCGCCGTTGTCGGAAAGAAACACCACGATGGTTTTCTGCTCCAAGCCCGCCTCTTCAACCGCTTTCCAGACCCGGCCGATAGCCTCGTCGGTATGCGCAACCATGGCGCCGTGGACCGCGTTTCCCGGGACGCCGGAAGCCACTTTCTTCAGGAAATGCTCGATGGTTTCCTTCTTCCCCTGCCACGGGATATGCACCCCGTAGCTGCAGAAATTGATAAAGAACGGACGGTCCTTGTTCTCCTGGATGAAGGTGATGGCATGTTCGGCCAGGCAATCATCAATGTGGCGGCCTTTGTTTTCAGGCCCCTCCTCGCCGGGCCACTTCGGCCATGGCCCGAAATGGCCGGGCGCGAGCGGGCCGGGGGTATTGGCATGGGGGGCATCCACATCGGCGCCATGATCCAGAGCGGAGTAAGGCTCCGGCCCGACATGCCACTTGCCAAAATGGGCGGTGCGATAGCCGTTGGCCTTGAAGATTTTGAAGATCGAACTGTACTCGGTGGAGAGCCGCGAGACACTCACGACCTGAAGCGCCCTCTGGTTGGGCGGAGTTCTCATGCCCCCGGGCAGATTGGCCCAATCGGTCTTCAGCTCCTCGGGGGTATAAATCCGGGGCTGCACGTGAGCTTTAAGCACCTCCAGGGGGTCGCCGCCGGTGGGGAGCGTGAACCCGGTGCGGGCC
>CAYOQM010000084.1:9322-10509 GCA_964406065.1 uncultured Verrucomicrobiota bacterium | reverse complement strand
GCTGCTGCAGAAAGCGATCGGTGAAAAGCTGTACTGCGTGTTTGTCGATAACGGACTGCTGCGTCTCAACGAAGGGGCGCAGGTCATGCAAACCTTCGCACGCAACCTTGGGGTCAAAGTCATTCATGTTGATGCCACAGCCCAGTTCATGGGCCACCTTCTCGATTTTGACACCGCCTTCCAACAGCAGGTAGGTGTGTTTCCTGCCGAGAAAAGCCACGATGCCGTCTTGCCCCATCTTCTTGGCGAGAGCCGCGTCGGGACGGGCCATGGCATAAACAGAGTCCTGCAGAACGGGTTTGCGGTAGTGCGAATCCGCAAAAGGATTCGGCGCCTCTGTCGCGATCATGGTCGCACAACCCAGCCCCCCGACAACGGCGGCACAGGCCGCCAGGATCAGCAGCGCGCGGATGCCAGGCGAGGATAATAGTCCGGGCTTGAAGACAGGGCGATTCATAGCGCTTTCCTCCTGAGGTCGCTTGACAATCCCGTCATGATGACGACGATGCCCACGATACAAATCCACTGGACGCCGGACAAGCCCAATATATAGGCATGCGATATGAACCACCGACCACTGACTGTCCCCCCAGAATTAAACTCCAGACTGATTCCACTCCGCTCCAAGGGATGGACGAATCAAACCAGAAGGCCAGCTTGTTACCCACTGCAGCGCCAAGCAACCCTCCCAACAGGGGGGGAAATGATCCCGGAGCCAGCAGTCCCGGAGCCCCCGCTTTGCGCCTTCTGACGCTGTAGATCAATAACCCGGTCATCAGGGCAGACCATTCGAAGAAGTAATGCACCTTCTGGGCAAGAGCCGGGTCGGTAATCATTTTTTCCGTCCTGTACGTTCTTCCGGCGTCACCGGCAACCCCTGGCCTACCGGTCGCGTTCGGGGCGGGGATCGCGGCCTAGCAGGGAGTCCGCGGCATCGCGCGGCGACTTGCCTTTGTGAACCATGGCGTGTACCTCGCCGGCAATCGGGGCAGGCACTCCCAACTGGAGCGCCAGGGCGTTCGCCAGGGCGCAGTTTTCAACACCCTCCGCCACCTGCTTCATACCGGCCAGAATATCGGCAATCTGCTCGCCCTTGCCCATGCGTTCGCCAACCGTGTAGTTGCGGCTTAACCGGCTCGTGCAGGTGAGCACCAGATCCCCCATCCCGCTCAGTCCGGCAAAGGTCG
>CAYOQM010000084.1:0-9312 GCA_964406065.1 uncultured Verrucomicrobiota bacterium | reverse complement strand
GTCCACGCCCAACCGCGTTATCTCGGCCAGCCCGCGGGTAATCAGGGCCGCCCGCGCATTGTGGCCGAAGTCCATGCCATCACAGACCCCCACCCCGACGGCGATCACATTCTTCAGCGTGCCACCCAACTCCACCCCGATCACATCGTCGGAGGTGTAGACGCGAAACCGCGGGGTGTTGAAAACCGCCTGCAACGCCCCGGCCAGCGCGGCGTCACGGCAGGCAATCACCACGGCCGTCGGCGCACCCACCGCCACTTCGGAGGCGAAACTCGGCCCCGACAACGCGGCCACAGGCCCCGCCTTCAGAAGATCCTCCGCCACCTCGGTCATCCGCCGGTTATCCACGCTATCCAGCCCCTTGGCCACGCTGACCACCTGGGCGGCAGCGGGAATCACTCCGGCAAACGAACTCAGTACCGTGCGGAAATATTTAGTCGGCATCGCCAGCACGACCACCTCGGCCCCGTCCACCGCCTGTGCCCGGTCATGGGTCCATTGGAGTTCCGCGGGAAGGCGGACACCGGGAAGGAAGTCGCGGTTCTCGCCGGTTGAACGAATGCGCTCGATCGTCTCGGGAAAGGGGCCCCAGATCCGCACGGCATGCCCGGCCCGGACGAGCATCAGCCCCAGCGCGGTGCCCCAGCCGCCGTCTCCGATGATGGCGATTTTTTTGCTCATGACAGACTCCCCGCGTATCCGCAGCGGTTACAAGGAAGGCTTTGCGGTTCCTGCCGTCTCGCTTTTCTTCCTGAATTCAAACCGGGTTTCCGTGCCGTTTGCAAGCCGGACGATGTTTCCCTTATGCCGCCAGATGATCAGGGCTCCAAGCACGGTCAGCGCCACGGGCAGAACCAGTCCCCCGTCCCTGTATAGCCACCACCCGGCCGCCGGAACGGCCACCGCCGCGACGATCGAGGCCACAGACATATAGTGGGTGCCGACCAAAGCAAGAAACCAGCAGAGCAGGCCGATGCCCGTCGCCGCGGGAGCGATGCCGATCAGGGCGCCGGCGCTCGTGGCCACCCCCTTGCCTCCCTTGAACCCGAGGTAAACCGGCCAGGTATGCCCCACAATGGCGAGCCCGCCGAACAGGAGCGGCATCCAGTCGGGAAGCGCCCCGCCGCCGCACAGGGCCGCCCATTTCGGGAACAGGATCGCCGGCAGCGCACCCTTGAGGGCATCCAGGAAAAACGTGAGCAAGCCCAACGCCTTGCTGACCGAGCGGTACACGTTCGTGGCCCCGATGTTTCCACTGCCGACCTTGCGGATATCGATTCCCTTGGCCCGGGCAATCAGGAACCCGTTCGGAATCGCCCCGATCAAGTAAGCCAGCACCGCGAGCCCCGCCGCTATTCCCGTTATCGGACAATTGCAGATCATCTTAGCCACGCCTTCTTCATCCGCCGCTGCCAGTACAACTGGATGATCATCATCACCTGGTTGGCGGTCCAGTAGAGGACCAGGGCCGACGGCATGCTGTAGAGGAACATCAGCATCATGATCGGCATCATCCACATCATCATCTTCTGCTGCGCGGGGTCGCCGACAGCAGGGGTCAGTTTCTGCTGCCAGATCTGCGTAACCGTCATCAGGATGGGCAACAGGTTGATCGGGAGCGGACTGATGCCGACCAGCAGGTTTTCCGGCGAGCTCAGGTCGCCCACCCACAGGAAGGGCGCGTACCGCAATTCCACCGCGCTCCGCAGCACATTGAAGAGCGCGAAGAAGACCGGGATCTGGATCAGCATCGGCAGGCAGCCTCCCAGCGGATTGACCTTATTGTCGCGGTAGAGCGCCATGGTTTCCTGCTGGAGCTTCTGCGGCTTGTCCTTGTATTTCGCCTGCAGCTCCTTGAGTTGCGGCTGGAGCTCCTGCATCCGCTTCATGCTCTCCGTGCCCTTGTGGGTCAACGGCCAGAATATGATCCGCACGATCAGCGTCAGCAGGATGATGGCGATCCCGTAGTTCGGAATCATCCAGTACAGTTTATTCAGGCTCCACAACAGGATTTCACAGAACCAGCGGAGCATACCGAAGTCCATGACTTCCTTCTTCTGTTGGCCCAGCGGGGCGATCGAGGAAACTTCCTTGGGGCCGACGTAATAGCTGAGCGTACGACGATACAAGTCGCCCGCCGCCAGCGGATGCTCGGTGAATTCAACGGAGGCGGCCACGCGGCTCGGGACGGCCGCCGCTTCCCACGTCGAGGCGTCGGCCGGGTTCTCCCGCGGGCCGGGAATGCGTTCCACCCTCAGGTCGCACCCGGCGGCGCCGTCCTTCGGGCCGAGGATCTGGACAAAGAACTTGTTCTTCACCGCCACCCAATCCATGCCGGTGCGTATCTTTTCCTGAATGGTCCGCGGCAGCATCTTCGTCATCGGGGCGCGTCCCACGCAACCCGCACCCCGGCGCGGGGTTTCCTGGAAGAAGTCGGCCAGCGTCAGCTCGTCGGAAAACCAGCTCTTGCTGGCCCAATGCCGCACCTTTGAGTCAGCGCCCGACGGAAGGGTATCGATGCAGAGGAAGTCGACTCCCGTCATCGGCGTCTCGCCGGGCAGCATGCCCATGCTACCGATGGTCAAGGCGTGCGGCGGCAGTTTGACGGGTTCACGTCCGGTGTTGCTGAAATCGTCCTGCACCGTGACCTCGTAGCGGTTGCCGAGCGTGATCAAACGGGTCAGGCGCACCCCGGAGGCGGTCACGGCTTCGATGCGGGCGGCCGAATCATTGGAAAAAAGCGTCACCTTGAAATCGGCAGCCTGATCCAGTCCGGGCAAGCCCTCATACGCCAGGGCGGGAATGTTGCCGAAATCCAGGACGACCGGCGCCTTGTTGGTGAGGGACATGTCAAAGGCTGGCAGTTCGACCGATTTCACACACCCGCCATGGGAGGAGATCGTCAGGCGCACCAGGCCGTTGGTCAGTTCATAAAGCGATTCCGGCAGGCGTGGTTCTTTCGTGGCCTGTCGCCATTCCGCCGCCGCAACGGTGGAGGTGGGCGCCTGTGTTTCCACGGCGGCGGGCTGGGGAAGCGCGGCGACAGCGGGAGCCGGACTCGCGGCATCCTGCCGGTTGGTCAGGGCGGCGGCCACCTCGGCGGCGCCCGGTTTGGGAGGCGGGGGAGCTAGAAATTTCTGGTACACGGGTCCCCAGGCCAGCATCAGCGCAAACAGAACAACCAGAATCAGCGTATCCTTGGTCAAAAACTTTTTCATCACCCTCTCCTCTGCCTTCCCGACCTTGACAGCCGGAATCTACCTCTTATCCGGAACCGGATCCACTCCGCCGGGATGCCATGGATGGCACTTCAACACACGCCGAAACCCCAGCCCCGTGCCGCGCCAGGCGCCATGGGTCCGGATAGCTTCCTTTCCATACTCGGAACAGGAGGGATAAAACCGGCACTGCCCGCCCATCAGCGCGGCCAGCGTATGCTGGTAAATCCTGATCATACCGATCATCATTCGCCCGATCATACCAGTAGTCCCGCCCGTTTCGCCAATCGGATCAAATCGTCATTCACCTCTTGCCAGGTCGCCGTCAGGATGGTACGCCGCGCGACAAGGACAACATCCATCTCGCCGTGGAACCGGTACCGGTTCAGCCGCCAGGCCTCGCGCAGCCGGCGCTTGGCCCGATTCCGTTTCACCGCGTTTCCAATCACCCGGCTGGCCACCACTCCCAGCCGCAACGAGGCGCCGGGCCCGGTCCGGAGCCACATGACCAGCGTCCTCGCCGCCCCCGAGCGCCCCTGCGCATAGGTGGCTTCAAAGTCGGCGAGATCGGTCAGGCGCTGGCACCGCCTCAAGCGGCGGTCCGGCGCCGACCCTGTTCCTGATCCCGAAGGCGTCATGATTCATTCACCCTTCGCCTAACCCGGCATAGCCGGAACCAAAATGAAGAGTTTGAACAGAAGATCACGAAGCTCACAAAGAGGATTTATATTACCCGCCTCCGGCGGAAAAACCTTTACCCTTCGTGGTCTTAGTGTGCTTCTGTTCAAATTCTTTTCTTCTCCGAATCCTGACCAAAACTCGATTGATTCAAGTCGTAAGGCGCTAAAATAGAAAATGAACGCCGGCCCTGCCCACCCGGGCAAAGCGTTATCCATCATCCGGAACAGGTTTCCCTCTCCCGCCGATGGACAACGGCGTTCATCTTCGACGTTCCGTTTCCCGGCAGGAAACCTATTCGCTAAGCTTCTTCCGCCCCTTTTGACGGCGGCGAGCCAATACCTTGCGACCATCCGCGGTTTTCATGCGTTTGCGGAACCCGCACTTGCGCTGACGTTTCCTTTTGGATGGATGATATGTCATCTTCATCGGTTATGTCCCTCTCTGCAAAGGGCGACAAAGTACCATTTCTCCCTTTTCTGTCAAGCTAGAGGTGGTGTATAACCATTCCGTGACACCATCCTATTATATTCAAGGGGCCAGAATCCTGGATCCGGCGGCCGGGATCGACAGGGTCGGGGATCTCTTTATTGAACAAGGACGGCTGGCCTCCGTCCCCTCCTCCATCCCTGCAAGTGCCATCGTTATTGACGCCCGAGGCCTGGTTGCGACACCGGGGTTCATCGATCTGCATGTCCACCTGCGCGAGCCGGGACAGGAAGCAGCCGAAACCGTGGCCACCGGCTGTCAGGCCGCCGCACGGGGCGGCTTCACCACCATCGTGGCCATGCCCAACACCAATCCCCCGCTCGATACGCCCGAGCAGGTCTTAATCCTGGCTCGTCGGGCTGAAGCCGTAAACCTCGTCCGCGTCCTGCCCGCCCCCTGCATCACAAAAGGCCGGAGCGGTCAGGAGGTGGCCGATCTCGAGGCGCTGACCAGGGCCGGCGCGGCGGCTTTCACGGATGACGGCTGCACGGTATCGGACCCGGCCGTCATGGAATCCGCCATGCTCCAGGCCGCCCGGCTGAACCGTCCGATCATGGACCATGCCCTGGATCCGGTTCTGGCGGGCCACGGCGTCATGCACGAGGGGGCGCGCTCGCGGGAGCTGGGACTGCCCGGCATTTCCTCCGAGGCCGAGACGGTGGCCGTGGCGCGCGACATTGCGCTGGCGCGGAAGACCGGTTGCGCCGTGCACCTCCAGCATCTCTCGGCCGCTGGTTCCGTTGAGCTCGTCCGCGAGGCGCAACGGGATGGCGTACGCGTCACGGCAGAACTCACGCCCCATCATCTGACCTTGACCGATGCGGACGTGGAAGCCGGGCGGGCAGACCAATACAAAATGAATCCGCCGGTTCGGGCCGAGTCCGACCGGACCGCGCTGGTGGCCGGGCTGGCGGACGGCACCATTTCCTGCCTGGCCACCGATCACGCCCCCCATACGGCCGCCCTGAAGGCACGGGGCTTCAAGGGGGCGCCGTTCGGCGTGATCGGACTTGAGACGGCGATCGGCGTCACCTATACCCATCTGGTCCTCAAAGGGGTGATGAGTCCGCTGGCGTGGGTCGCCTGCTGGACGGTGAACCCGGCGGCCATCCTGGGTCGTCCCGCCCCAACTCTCGCGGCGGGAGCGCCGGCCGATGTCGTGCTACTGGACCTGCAATCCGAGCGGGCTGTGAACGCGGGCGAATTCGCGTCGAAGTCGCGCAATACCCCCTTTGAGAACTGGCGGCTGACCGGCCGCGCCGTCATGACGTTTTTAGACGGCCGCCGGGTCTATCCACTTTCCGCCAGTAATATTGTCCTCATGGGGTTCATGGGAACCGGGAAGAGCACGGTGGGCCGGAAACTGGCGGCGCTATCAGGCATGACGTTCGTGGACATGGACAGCCTGATCGAGGAACGGGCCGGGAAGCCCATCTCCCGGATATTCGCCGAGGAGGGCGAGCCGCATTTCCGCGCCATGGAACGGGCGCTGGTGCGGGAATTGGCGCATCGAAACGGGCTGGTGATTGCCTGTGGCGGTGGCGTGGTGCTCAATCCCGACAATATTGCCGATTACGGGAAGACGGGGCTGGTGGTGTGTTTGTCCGCCACGCCGGAGATCATTCTTCAGCGGACCGCCACGGCGCGCAACCGGCCCTTGCTGGAGGAGCAGGATCGCCGCGCGCGCATCCTTGAACTGCTTGAAAAGCGCCGGGCGTGTTACGCGTCGATTCCCCATCAGGTGGATACGTCGACCCTCTCCGCCGATCAAGTGGTGCAAGCCATTTTCGCCCTGGCCCGGACATGATTGTTTCCCGACACGCCACACCCGATGATATTCCCCTGCTCCAGGGTCTGGCTGGCACCATCTGGCATCAGGTATTCGCTACCCTCATCACGCGGGAACAAATTGACCTCATGCTTTCCAGGATGTATGCGCCCGACACGATCCGGAGCGAAATGGCCGGCGGCGTGGTCTGGCAGGTGCTGGAAGAGAATGGAACGCCCCTCGGCTATGTCTCCTATTCCATGATCGACCCCGCGGTCTGCAAACTGCACAAGATTTATATCCTTCCCGCGCATCATGGACGCGGACTGGGAAAGCGGTGCCTGGCTGAAGCCGCCGGGTTTGCGCGCTCCCGCGGCGCCGTCAAGATGATCCTGCAGGTCAACCGGCGCAACTTCAAGGCCCAGCGCGCCTACCGCGCCTTCGGCTTCCAGGTGGAGGAATCCGTGGACTGGGAATTCGCGCCCGGATTCATGCTCGACGACTACAAGATGTCGCTGACCTTGTAACCCGCATGAACTGTCGTGCTTGCCGTTCACTTCTTGCGCAACACATCAAGGGGACTCCTTGCCGGACTCCGCATATCCTTGACCACATGCGTATAGATCATGGTCGTTTCCACATTGGAGTGCCCGAGGTATTCCTGAATCTGACGGATATCCACTCCCTGCAAAAGGAGATGAGTGGCAAAACTATGGCGCAAGGTATGAACAGAGGCAGGTTTTATGATCCCAGCAGTTGAAACTGCTTCCCTCATTGCGACCTGGATAAAACTGTCGCTAGCATGGTACCTGCGGATCACACCGCTCAGGGGGTCTGGCGAAAGTTTGGCTGAAGGGAAGACATACTGCCATCCCCAGGTGCTTGCGGCCTTCGGGTACTTCAGGGCTAATTGATGCGGAAGCCACACCTCACCAGCTCCTACGGCCAGATCCGCCTCGTGAAGTTGCCTGACTCTCTCTAAATGGGCTTGCATCGGCTCCTTGACCGCTTCGGCAAGTAAAGTGCTTCGATCCTTGTCCCCCTTGCCCTGCCTGACAAAGATCAAGTTGTTATCGAAATCCAGATCTTTCACACGAAGGCGGCAGCATTCCATCACTCGCAAACCACCGCCATAAATGACCTCCGCCATCAGTCGGGCCGAGCCGTCCAGACGGCTCAGGACCGACTGCACCTCTGAGACAGTCAGGACAACGGGCAGTCGTTGTCCGCGTTTAGCCCGGACGGCATGCTCCAGCGAACCGAGTTCCGAGTGCAGGACCTCTCGGGAAAGGAACAAGAGGGCATTGAAAGCCTGATTCTGGGTGGAGGCGGCGACATTCCGCCGCGTCGCCAGATGAGCCAGATACTCCTTGATTCGTTCCGCGGACAGGTCATACAGTCCGGACTCCGTCTTGTGGCCCGTTTCTCCCAGGTAATCCAGAAAACGCCTTCCCCAGTCCATGTAGGTTTTTTCAGTGGAGTAGGAGTAATGCCGGGTGCGTAACACGGTTCTCATGGCGTTGAGTGTATCACTACCGGGAAACCTGCCGCCTTGATCAGGACGGACGGGTGCGGCGGCGGGCACCGGCGCCTCCGCGCTGTTCATAAAATTGACATGATAGAGGCGGACAGCCTTTTCAGCCTGGTCGATTTGCCAATCCTTATAGGCGCCACAAGCCTGCAACTCCTCCAGATAATCAGTGAGTCGTTCCTCGAGGGATTTAACAGGCACTTCGATGCGGCGGCCTAGGAACTTCCGAACCCAAAGTACATAGTAGCGCTCATGACCCTCCCTAACCAACCGCTGTTTGAGGAGATACTCCCCAAACTGAGACAGTCGCAACTCCTGCGCATACAACACGTTATCCATAGTACACCTTTCAATATCCTGCTATGTGTTTATCCACCTATCACGGGTATTGCCGGGCAAAGGCGGACGCAATCCCCGTCAATTCTCCCATCTTCCATGTTCTTTGCTCCTTAATATGACAACGGACACATAGCATGGTTTATTGTAATTAAATGTTAATTAGTGCAACAGGTGCGCTGGCGGCCGGAGCCTGTAGCGCAAACTGCAACTTTGACGCCCAGCCTGCACAATGCATTGAGCCGGAAGCCGTTGCAGATCAATTCAGGCGCAACTCAATAACGACATGGGGATGCCTGAAGAATACGCTTGCGAGACAACTGGTCCACGAATAGAGTCAGACGATAGGAAATGTGTTTGAACACATATTAAACGTTCGGAACTGAAAGGAATAGAACGATGAAACAGCAATCCATACGCTTCGGTGCCGTTCTCATGGCGGTGGCTTTTCTCATGGCCGGCACGCAAGCTACGGCCCTGACGATTCGCGAGGTCGACAAGACGTGTCCGCTCTGCAAAACAGAGTTCAAGGCACGCCTCGCCGGGTCAGGCACACAGTTCGGCATGCGCCTCGATTTGAAGCCGCTTGGCGCCATCGCAGCGCCTTGGCCCGTCGCGGTCTGCCCCAAGTGCCATTTCGTTTTGCTCGGTGATGACCTCAGCGATCCCGAGCTGGCAAAGCTCAAGGCCTTCGTCAAAACGAAGGAATACCAAACATGGGGAGAGGCACGATCTTCCCACTTTCTGATGGGCAAGTTGCTCTCAACTCTCGGGCGCGATGACATTACGCTTGCCCACGTCTACCTGAAGGCGTCGTGGCAGGAGGAGGGAGAGAAGAAGTTCCTGACGGAGGACCTGCAGCTCAGTCTCAAGCACTTTGAAGCCTTCCTGAAGGCTGGACCACCCAATGACAAGAAGAATCCAGACGAGGGGCAGGAAGAAGATAATGCTGCAAGTTCCTATCAGACAGCACAGTTGCTCAAGGGAGAGCTGCTGCGCCGACTCACGCGATTCGACGAAGCCAAAGCTCACCTTCAGACACTCCTGAAGCAGAAGCCCTTTCAGGGAACCTTTTTTGGGAACATTGTAGCGTACGAGATCCGGCTTTGTGGCAAGAAGGATGCGGAGCCTCACGAGGTGTCCGATGCACAGACAGATGGAAATTCCGAACAACCACCTGAACGCGACAAGTGAAAGCCGCGCCGGAGCGCGGCTTCCCCTTGCGCGTTAGGTGAAGCGTTCGCATCACGAAAGGATAATCAGAGGAGATGGCCATCCTTGTTGATTTCTAC
>CAYOQM010000083.1:0-10590 GCA_964406065.1 uncultured Verrucomicrobiota bacterium | reverse complement strand
AATCAGAAGACTCTTTCATGTGAAATCCCCCAGGATGCCCGATAACTCCCGGATCAAGTCCAGGGGGGGACGATCCGCATAGACCCCGTCCCCCTCCCCGTTGACACCCCGCAGGAAGACATAATACACCCCTCCAAAATTCTTTTCGTAATCGTAACCGGGCAAGGCCTTCACGAGATGCTGGTGAACCGCCACGCAGTAGATCAGATACTGAAGCCAGTATCCATGACTGGCCATCTCCGATCTCAGGCCTTCAGCATTGAAATCATCCTGCCTCCCCCCGCGCCGGTTGGATTTCCAGTCCGCGATATAATACCGCTCACCGTGGCGAAACAACAGGTCCAGGAACCCCGTCATGTAGCCGGCCGGAATGTCCCGATCCCACTTGCCGAGGGCATCCGTAAAGGGTTTGTAATCCGGGTATTTATCTATTATTTGGCGCACCTGATCCGTGCATTTGCGGGAAAGGGCGGGGAAACTGAACTCCCACTCGGGTTTCCGGTCCACCAAACCGACCGCGCTCAACGAAAAGGGCGCTGGTGTTTCTTCCTTTATCAGCCACGGCAATGGCTGGCTCAACACGTTCCCCACCATCACGGCCGTCACTTCGATCCGTTCCTGCTTCTTATCCGCATTCCGGAGAAAACCGTAGGCCTGGAGTTTCTCTTCCGAAATTGCCCGCATTTTCTCTTCATCCGCCGCAAAATCAATTTCCTCGAATATCTCATGCCAGCAGGTTCCGGTTTTGGCCCCCGCCGGGAAGGCGAAAATCCCCTCGGGCTTTTCCTTAACCGCCGGACCGTTTCCGGTTTCGCCGGTTGCTCCATCCCGGTCCTTTCCGTCCGCTGGCTGGATCTCCTCCCCCGACTGGGGCGCCAAAGAGGAGAAACTCCCGTGCCCCATCGAGTTATCCACGCGCGGCTTTTGGCCAGGCGCCTTAATCTCAAAATAGTCTTTATTCTGAACCTGACGCTGAGCCATGAGTCCGCTGGAAACCTCAACCGCGCAGGGAACACCTGGTATATTTCCAAAAGTCGTTTCCACCGTTTCCAAGTCGACCTGCTTGCCTTGATCTTCAGAATCTTTCAGCGGTAGCCGCAATACGTCCTTACTCAGCAGGCCCTTCCCATCGCAAAGGGCGACGACAACGGTACGGTGAATCGCACGGGTCAGGGCCACGTAGATCTGCCGGACCTGTTCGGCGCAGAATTCTTTGGATTCTGCGGATTTTTTACCCTTATCTTTGGAATCGCTCAACGCGAGGATATACTTGTCCCCCTCATGATATTCATATAGGCATCCAAGCCACTTCCACGGACTCTTCATCATAAAGAGGGTGGGCGCAAAAACGATCGGGAACTGCAGGCCCTTGCTGGCAAATATCGTCAGGATCCGGACCGCATTATCATCCGTTTCCAACCGAAGCTTGACCGCATCCCCGCCATCAGCCGTAGCCGGATCGAACTGGCGGCGCATCCAAGCCAGCATCCCTTCGGGGGTTTTCCGGCCTTCAAGGAGAATGTTCCCGGCCAGTTCGGAAAGGTGGACCAGATTCGCCCACCGGCGCTGACCCAGGGGACCGGCCACAAGGCGGCGTTTCAGGCCCAGCGTGCCGGTCATCTGCCGGAACATGGCTGGAAATCCCCGTTTCACCCATGTGTCCCGGAACTTCTCGAGCAGCACCACCCAATCCGCCATCGTGCAGGACTGACCGTCCCCCAACGCCGGGGCGTCCACCTTGTCCCCGTTGTTCAGTCGCTCGATTCCGGCAGAGGAAATGCCGATCCAGGGATTGATCAAAGCCCGCCGCACATTGGACAAATCCTGTGGATCGAGGATCGCTTCCATGAATATCCAGAAGGTTTTCCCTTCCTCCGTATCCCACACGCTTCCGGTCCCCTGTCGCACCGAGGCGATCCCGATCTTTTGCAACTCGCGGGCAATATATTCCCCCTCGTCGTGCTTGTTCACCAGGACCGCGATCTGATTCTTCCTGACGGGGTCCCTGCCGATCCGGACCTGCTCGTTTGAGAGGAGCGAGGCGATTTCAGCTGCCGTCAGCCGATATGCCATCCGCGCCGACCAGCTGTTTTTCCCGGGAACGGATTTTTCCGACGAGTTCGGAATCAGCAACACTTTAAATGGCTTGGGATCCTCCTGCGCCCTCGCGGGATCGATCGTCAGGCGCTCCCCGGCCTTTTTCCCGTAGGCAGCCAGAGGGCGCTGATAAAGGATTGCCGTATTTTGGAAGGTAGGCTTCCCCCCCCTGTCCAAAAACAACTGATTAACCGCATCGATCAGCCTTTTTTCAGCGCGACGATTTTCCGTGAGTTCGTACCGGGATGTCAGGCCCTTTGTGGCCTCGATATAGGTTTCAATGTCACCGTTCCGGAAGCGGTAGATGGCCTGCTTGGGGTCCCCGACCAGAAAACAGCCTTTCCCGTGATTGCCGCTGAAGATCAGGTTGAAAATATCCCATTGGACCGGATCCGTGTCCTGGAACTCATCGATCAACGCCGCCTGGAACTCCGCGCGGAGAACGGCTTTCAGCTTGTCGGAGGATCCATCCGCTTTCAAGGCCGCCCTGAGATTCAGCAGGATGTCATTGAACGATAGGGTGCTCGTGACGGACCGTCTGTCCTCGTAGGATTTCGCGATGTCCCGGACGGCGCCGCAGATGCATTGACAAGCCATTCCCGCCAGACTGGCCTGCGCGGATTTCGCTTCCGGTACCAGGTCGTCGAATCCGTAACTAACTGACTTTTTCAGGATGTTCTCGTGATTGCCCGCCAGCGCTTCGATCGCTTTATAAATATCCGCCGCCTTTAAAGATGGCTCCCCGGCAGCGTATTTTCCAAGCGTCAACACAGCGTCATATAGAGTCTGTGCCGTGTTAAGATTTTTCAAGACATACTTTTTAATGCCATTTTCAACCAGGGATTGGAGTTCCCTCGCCGCTTGCTTCGCTATGTTGACTATCTCGCCGCATACTGGCGCGAAAGCAAACGCGTCAAACCGGGGATACGAAAGTGCTCCATCGGATGCAAACTCGAAATTTGCAGATACTGTCTTTCGACAATTATGTTTGTGTTTTTGCTCATCCCTAATGGCGATAAAGGCGGCACATTTCGCCGAGAGGGTTTTCACCGAATCCGGCACTCTTAGCGGTTCTTCATGAGATATGGCACCGGCCTCGAGAAACTTCGCCGCTGCAGTTGAACTGTCTTTTTGCGCCACGGCGTTCCGGAACTCCGCCAGTTTCGTCCGGATCCCGGTGATTGCTTTCTTTGCGCCATCCGGAGCCTGGGCCCACTCGGATTCGTTCATCCGCTCAAGCTCGGTTGACGGATGAGCAACCGTGAAATCGTGAATCACGTTTTGAACAGTCCCGTTCAACTCGCCGAGGTCGATCGGATCAGGGATTAATACCGCATCGGGTTTTGCGATTCTTTTCCGGGCCACTTCGGTGATCGTCGCCAGCGTGAACGCCTTGCTCTGGCTTATAAACAACGCCGTCTTCTCGTCGGCCGCATAGATATGCCGCCGCCACCAATCCCGGCACAATTCGTCGATCTCCTCCGTGGAGTCTCCTGTGGGATCCATATCGAACTGCTGTTTTGTCTCGAACGCGAAACGGCCCAAAACCCGCTGGCAGAATCCATGGATCGTATAAATGGCCGCCAGGTCAAAATCCAGGAGCGCCTGCTGGATCCGCAGGCGGATTGTGGTCGTCTCTTCGGGTCTGACCATCGCCAGGCGAATCAATTTTTCAATCCGATCCTCAGGGTCCGGGGAATGGTACAAGGAATCCGCATCAATCTTATCGAGATACAGGATCGCATCCCGGAGCACCTTCTGCAACCGCTCCCGCAGTTCCTTGGTTGCAGCGTTGGTAAAGGTCACCACGAGTATCTGCTCGACTGTCAGATTCGCCGCGAGGACATACCGAAGATACAGGGTCTGTATGCTATAAGTCTTCCCGGTTCCCGCACTGGCTTCCACCAGATGCATGCCGTTCATGTCAAATTGCCTGCCGACACTGGCTACCGTCAGGTTACTCATGATCGTCCTCGTCCTCGTCTTCGCCGTTTCCCCCGGCTACCCCGGCTTCCCCCAAACAATCAAGAATCGGCCCCCAGAACTTCAGGGCGGTTTCGCCGAACTGGTCGTTCTTCATGGGCCCCTCTTCCTTCCAGGCCTCGTTCATGTCCTCATCATTCATTTCGGGGAAAATTACAGAATTCCACTTCCCCTCAGCGGCATTCATCGCCAATTCTTTCAAACTCATGTCTACACCGGTCGCCTTCTTCCTCTCCGCCGGCTGCATCCGCATAAACCCGGCATAGGCCAAGGAACTTTCCGGGGCAAAAGGCAGAACCCCCCTGCAGCCAGCGGCGTAAAGCTCCAGCAGTGGTTTCATGATTTCGACGGCTTTCCCGCGTTCAAGCGACGGCAGCACCACCTCGCCATCCTTGCTGATCAACACCGTGGAAAATAAAGCAACAGGCGAACGATCGACCGCATGCCCCCACACATGCGCAACCCAGGCCCGGATGCGATCCTTCGCCTTGAGTTTCGCATAACGGAAACAGACCATATGAGGACCGGAACCAAACTCCGACAACCGAAGGGATCCCTGCACCTTGAATGCCCCGGCGCTGAACTCCAGCTGCTGACTGGCCGCCTGTTCGATTCGATTCAGCACATCCCTCATCGGCATCAGCAATGTGTTGGACGGTTTATCCAGAAATGACCTGATCACCGCGATCTGCTCATTCACCATCTCCTCCCCCGCCCTCCCCAGGGGGATCATAGCCCGCTCCCGAAGATTCACAGTCATCGTTTTATCTGCATCTGCAGGAAGCGTTTGAGCCCGGCCCAACTCCTGGCGGACCAGGAGCTGGTTCAGATTATACTGATCCAGCTCATCAAGCTCGAACGCCTCGCTATCCTCCAGACCATCCTTGCCGGGCTTCCGCAGCCGCATCTGCAGGACCTTTACATGCAGGTGCCGGGCCGGATTTACAAAGAACTCCTGCAATTCCTCCAGCGAAACAATCTTTTCCCCGACATCCGGACAACTGGCTGTTTCAACGGATACGGTCGGCTGATCCAGCCTGGAGCCATCGCCTGGATCCGTCACGGCCTGCGCGGCTTTAAAGTTGGATTGCGAATACGAAAAGAGGCGTGAATCCACATCGGGCGCCAGGGCCCCTTCCTTCGCATAATAGGCCGGATTGAAGCCATGCAGCTTGTGTTCGACAACAAAGCGTTGCACGCCATCTGCGCCTTTCCCCTCGTGATCCTCACCCAGATACTGCAGGAACTCCGTCACCACAGGAGAAGGCGGAACCGGCTCGTTGTTCGCATTGCTCCTCCCCGTGTAGGTCAGGATCAGCCGTTCCCGCGCCCCCATCAGCCCTTCCAGGAAAGCCAGGCGGTCCTCGTACCGGAGCGAACGGTCGCCGAAACGGGCCTTTTGTCCGATCCGGTCGAAGGCCGTCCGGTTGTCCGCCCGAGGGTAAACGCCCTCGTTCAGACCCATCATCACGATCATTTTCCGCGGGGTCGCCTGCATGGTCTGCATCGGGCTGAACAGGACTGCGTTCGCGGCACAGTTTCCCGACGGCGCCATGCCCCCCAGTTGCGCCTCCATTGCCGGAGCCATCACGTCAACTGAAACCGCCGGATCCCCCGCTGTCTGCGCCGCATTGCCGATCGCCTTGATCCCCCGGCGGATCTCGGCCAGGTCCATGAAGGAACTTTCAGTTCCCGTGAAAAACCGCTCAAGCAAGCCGGTCAAGCGGTCCGACCAAACCGAGACAGGCACAGACCCTTGCATCGCATCTGCGGTTTCGCACAAATCCTCGAAGAATTGCCCCAGTTTCCCGACCAATTCAGCCGTATGCCCTTCCACTTCATCGCAGGCCAGCAAAGGCCCCAACTCGCCGGCGGCAATCAACTCACTACCGGCAGGCAGGCGTCCGACCGCCATTCCCGCCAGCAGACGGTCCAGTCCCCTCCTCCACGTCACGATATCCGACATCGAACTCAAGCCAAGTTCATCAACCTGTTTGGCATCCTTCCCCCACCGAATGCCTGCTGAACCAACTATTTTGCGCATCAGCATCACGTCATCCACCGAAAGACCGTATCGTTCCCGCACCGGATCCAGTTCCAACAGCTCCATCACTTCCGGCGCCGTCATACGGCGTTCATTCAACCGTAACAATTGCACAAACGCCGTACCGATCGCACCGGCGCTGACCGGAGGGCGCTTGCTGATCACGCATGGAATAGACGGATTGTGATCGTTCACCTGGAACACGGCCTCGATGAACGGCGCATACGTCTCCAAGTCCGGCACCAGGACCTGCACATCCCGGGGCTGGGACTGCTTGTTTTCATCAAACCATTTCAATATCAGATCCTTCACCACCTCGGCTTCCCGCAACGGACTGTGGCACACATGCGCCTGGATTGACCCGTCATCCTTCCCCGTCGAATCCAGATGTCCCGGTTCATCATTTCGAACATGGGCCTGAACCCGGGTTAAAAACGATTGCCGTGAATCTGCGCCCCACCTTGATTCATTTACATTGCCATCCGTGGAATCCAGGATCGCCGCCAGAAACGCCTGCGAACCACGGCCGAATCCGCTCAGCAGGGGATGAGGCGGGGTCATCCATGCCAACTGGTCCGCGTTTTGTCCCAACTGCTTCATGTGCTGCTTCACTGTAGGGGCTTCAATCCAGAACTGCCTTGATGGATTGAAAACAAACATCTGCACGTCCATCAACTTGCCCAGCGCCACGAAAAACTGCATATAGGACTGCGGCATCCCGGTTACACCAAAAATCGTCAGCCGCCGGTAGGCCGCCCCGATCCCGCACCCGTTCAACTTGTCCGGCTTCTCTAAAACTGTCTTGAACTGCGACAGGTAGGTATCTTTCTTATCCGTCACCAACCGCCGCCACATTTCCCCCTGCCAATGATCCTCATCCAGGGGCGCTTGCCCATTGAGCCACTCCTGGAGCATTGCAGGCCTGTAATTCTGGTAATCATCGAATATGTGCGACAGTTTTCCGGCAAGCCCCCAGCGCCTGCGGTCCGATGCCCCGGCATCTGTTCCAACATAGTCCCTGAGGATTTTATAAGCATCCGGCTCATTCCGGGGCGATTGCAATTCATTCCAGATTCGCCATTGCATAACTCCCTTGGAATAGGGATGTTGAGCCGGCTTGCGCTTGCCAATCGGGGTGTCCTCGCACGCCTTCGCCAGCCAGTCGTTCACGAACGGATGCAGTTGCCTGAACTCCCAGTTAGCCAGGACAGTCTGCTTCCGGTGAGCCCGTGGGAAATCATACAGGAAATACTGCTTCAGCCAGCCTTCCATAACCGGACTGCCCACCACCGTGCATTCCCGCTCGAACGGGTCACCGCCTGTCGTCTTCCTCTCGAAAAGCAACTGCGCCAGGTTTTCCAGGCGGTCACTCCAGAATATACGGATCTGACACATAATCCCTCCTCACGCGCCACAGTATGCCACAGACGACCGGACAAAGGATATCAGGCTGGTTCAGGTACTCCGCACCGGGATCATCTCTTCATTTCATGCTGTCTTCATTCGGGAGCGAACTCTTGTTCCGGCAGCGGAAGCGCCATACGCCGTTGATAGGGACCTGCTCTCCCCGCTGGTCGCAAAAATCCACTGCATTGCCACAATACCGGTTCCCGCGCTCGTCCACCTCCACGGTGCAGAGGAACTGCTGCACAAGCCGGACGCCCTTGTATACCCCCGGCCTGTCCTCTGACGATGTGTAACGGTTCTGTCGTTTCCCCGGTTCAGGATAAGGTTGACTCACGGTCGCCTGCATAGAATCCTCCTGTTCCACTGCCTTCTCGCGGATGCGCACGCTCCCGCCGCGTCCCTGCCCCGGCTCGATCCTTTTCCCTGCCAATAGCGAGCCCTTCACCACCTCGTAGCGCTCCGCATCCCACCCCAACGCCTCCCGCAACGCCTGGTTGCCGCTTTTCCCGCCCAGCGCGCCAAGCTTTTCGAGAAAGGCCGCCGTATCCGCCGTCACGGGGGCGGCCACACCCGCCTCAACGGGCGCCGCATCCGCTTCCCGGGTTTCGGCAGCAACGGGCATCAACGCCGCACCACTCTGGAGGCGGGGCCTTTCCAGGCGGACCTCCTTCGCGCCCAGAGTGCCGTAATCAGCCGGATTGCAAGTCAACACGATCACCTGCAGTCCCTTCTCGGCGGCAAGGTACAGCATGCGCTGGAGCACCTTCACGCGGTCCGGATCGGAGTTGGCAAAGGCATCGTCCAGGACAATGGGCAGGCACCCGTCATGTGCTTCCGCCAGCACCCCGGCCATAGCCAGCCGCATGGCGATGCCCACCTGCTCCTTCGCGCCACCGCTAAGAACGGAAAACTCAAATGTGCCCAGCCCGGCCGACTCGCGATTCACGCGCAACGAAGGCGTCTCACCCCCCTGCAGACTGCCCTCCAGCACCGCCCGGGCCCCGACGCCAAAAATGCATTCCAGATATCCCCGGGCGGCTTCCTCCAGCGGCTTATTGATCCGCTCCATGACATTCTTCTCAATCTCTTCCGCGACGCGAGCCAGGAGCTTGACGGCCTCCGCCTGGCCAAGGAGTCCGGCATGCCGGCGTTCCGATCGCTCATGCGCGGCGATGGCCTTCTGCAATTCCTCGTGCGGATCCGTAAGCCCGCTCGAGTTCAGCAGCGCCCCGGCCGCGGCCTTGCGCTGCTCCGCGGACTGGATGTCCTCCCGCGCCCGCGTGATCGCGGCATTCAACCGGACCGCATCCCGCGCGAGTTGGTCGGGCTGCAAGACCTCCAGTTGCCGTTGCAGGAGCGCCTGGTCCGCCCGGGCCTGGTCCAACCGCGACCGCAGGTCCAGCCGCTTTTGAGCGCGGTCCTGATCGTGTCCGTGCTGTCCCTCCATAACCCCGATGCGCACATCGGCATCCTTGGCCTGCTGCCTCAATTCTTCCGCGCCGGCGTTGGCCGCGGTGGCCCTGGTGTCCGTTTCATCACTTATTTTACGGGCGGTCCTGAAGGCCTCCTCGGTAACCTTCTCGGCCGTTTCCGCCTGCCGGCAAGTCTCCCCGGCGTCACGGCAAGCCGTATTGACTTCCGTCCCGGCTGGCGGCAAAGGACGCCCGATTGCCTGTGCGGCTATCTCCGCCCGGCGGGAGGCCTCCGCCTGGTTCTGCTCGCACTCCCGAAGCGCCTGTTCGTTCCCGTCGGCATCCAGGTGGTTTAAATCCGCCTTCAACAGTCCGCCCCGCATATCCAGGGCTCGCAACGTTTCATGTGCCTCGGTGGCCGCTTCCGGCGTGGCCACGCCCAGTGAGCCCAGTTTTTCGCCGTACTTTTGCCGCGCCTTCTCAACCGCCTGGCGGGCCTCTGCGATACCGGCGCCCCCGCCAGGTCCAATGCGTAGCGTTGCCACGGATCCGATCACCACCTCGGCGTCGCACGTGATCTCCGCGCTGGCGCCCGCGGCTACGGGATGCCCATCAACCGTGATCGGTTCCCGGCTGGCCAGGACCTTGATCCGGGCGCCCAGGGCGGCACAGGAGGCCTCGGCGATTGCCAGCTCCTGGTGCAGTTTCTGAAGCGTGGTGAGATCCTTCTGCCCGACAGCCGGCGTGAGCGCCATCTCGTCGTGAACCGACTGCAATTCCTTACGCTTGTCGGCGATGGTTGCCTGATTCGCCTTCAGCTTTTTCAACTCGTCCTGTGTTTCGAGCGCCTGCCGGTGCGCCTCCATGGCGTTCTGCCACTGGCGGGCGATAGACGCCATGGCGCGCGCCGCTTCCCATGCCTTTTCCGCCTTGCTACGGGCGTCCCGACAGCTTTCCTGTTCCAGCCGGAGCGCCACAAGCGCCCGTTCACGGGGGCCAAGCGCTTGCAGGGCATTGTCCCGCGCCTGCCGGGCGGCCGTGATCTCACTCTCGATCTTCTCCTGATTCGCGAGTCCAGCCGCCGCCTCTTCCTGCTGATGCAGGATCGGGTCGAGCTTCCGCTTCAGTTCATCCGCCTGCTTCAGCCCTTCCTCGACTCCGGACAGTTCCCCGGCGCTGTCCCGTACCGCACGCGTTTTCCCGGCAATCTCGCTCTCCGCGAAGGAAAACCGGCTGGCGGCCTCCTCCAGCGCGTTAACTGCCTGCTTCGTCTTCGCAAGGGCGTCTTGCGTCTCCGCCAGATCTCTAACCGCCCTGGCCAGGTCGCTTCCGGCCTTAGGATCACCCCGTTCCGTGAACAGGGCGTTATATCGCTCCCGGATCTCGCGGAGCACGCGGGCGTCCAGATCAGACTGGGCAATCGCCGCCCCGCCCTTGGCCTGGAGCCGCTGAACGAGGGAAGCCTGCTGTTCCGCGACGGTTTCGGCGGGAGAATCCCCGGCCTTCCCCTGCCAGACCCAGAGATGAGCCCAGCGGGACGGGAGTTCGCCGACCGCACCCCGGCCGCCAACCGGTCCGCCCACATGCAACAAGCCGGCCAGCTTTTCATCGGCGTCATCGCCCTGCAGAACAGGTTGGCCGGCGATA
>CAYOQM010000082.1:0-10605 GCA_964406065.1 uncultured Verrucomicrobiota bacterium | reverse complement strand
GTTCCGACGCCGGATGTGTCCGTGGTTGACCTGACCTTCCGCACGACCAAGGACACGTCGATCGAGGAGATCGATGCGGCGCTCAAGAAGGCGTCCCAGAGCTATCTCAAGAATATTCTCGGAGTGGCGACGGAAGAGCTGGTCTCGACCGACTTCATTCATGATCCCCGGTCGTCGATCTATGATTCTCTGGCCACCCTGCAGAACAACCTGAAGGGTGAAAAACGCTTCTTCAAGGTGGTGAGCTGGTACGACAACGAGTGGGGTTACTCCAATCGCGTCGTGGATCTGATTCAATTCATGGCCAAAAAAGACGGCGTGAAGTAAACGCGACACGGGTCGCGCTGAAAAGGTGAGTGCTGCGGGGACGGAGGGGGCTTGGCCGCCCGACCCATCCCCCGGCACCTGGTCATTCAAGGGTGTATGGCCGCACTTGGCAACGGGTGGGGCATTCGGATCCGGGAGAGACGAATGAAGAAAACGGTTCGGGATGTAAGCTTGAAAGGGAAGCGCGTCATCATGCGCGTGGACTTCAACGTGCCCCAGGACAAGGTCACGGGTGCCATTTCCAATACCAAACGTATTGAGGCGGCTCTGCCGACCATCAAGTATGTGCTCGACCAGGGGGCCTCCCTGGTGTTGATGAGCCACCTTGGCCGTCCGGACGGCAAGGTCACTGCGAAATTTTCATTGAAGCCGGTGGCCGAGGCGCTCGAAAAGTTTTTGGGGCGTCCGGTTACGTTCCTGGCGGATTGCATGGGCCCCCAGGTCGAGGCCGCCTGCGCTGCCATGCAGCCCGGCGATGTTGTCCTTCTCGAGAATCTCCGTTTTCATATCGAGGAGGAAGGCAAGATCAAGAACGAGGATGGCTCGTCCGTCAAGGCCGACCCCAAGGCAGTCGAGGTCTTTCGCGCCAGTCTCAGCAAGTTGGGCGAGGTCTATGTGAACGATGCCTTTGGGACCGCGCACCGGGCCCATTCCTCGATGGTTGGCGTGAACCTGCCAGAAAAGGTATCAGGATTCCTAATGGAGGCCGAATTGAAGGCGTTTTCCGCGGTGCTGGACAACCCGAAACGCCCGATGCTGGCCATCCTTGGCGGCGCCAAGATCGCCGACAAGATTCCGCTGATCAACAACCTGCTCGACAAGGCCGACGAGATCATCATCGGTGGCGGCATGGCCTTCACCTTCAAGAAAATCCTGAACAACATGGAGATCGGCTCAAGCTTGTTTGATCCTGAGGGCGCCAAGCTGGTCAAGGATTTGATGACCAAGGCCGCCGCAAAAGGGGTGAAGATCCATCTGCCTGTGGATTATGTCTGCGGCGACAAGTTTGCCGAGGACGCGCAGGTCAGGCAGGCGGATGATGCCTCCGGCATTCCCGCGGGCTGGCTGGGGCTGGATGTCGGGCCGAAATCCAATATCATTTTCTGCGAGGCGATTGCGCGCGCCAGGACCATTATTTGGAACGGGCCGGCGGGGGTGTTCGAGATAGAGAAGTTCGCGACCGGCACGAAAGTCATGGCTGATGCCATCGCGAAGGCCACTGCGGCCGGCGCAATCTCCGTGGTCGGGGGCGGGGATACCGCGACCGCGGCCAAGAAGTTCAAGGTTGTTGATAAAGTGACTCATTGCTCCACGGGCGGGGGCGCAAGTCTCGAGTTTCTCGAGGGCAAAGCGCTTCCCGGGGTGGCTGCGTTGAGCGACAAATAACCGATACCCAATCACGATTACCCATAACCCTTAGCTCCGAATGGATCAGTCATGCGCAAAAAAATCGTTGCCGGCAACTGGAAGATGAACAAGCTGATCGGGGATGCCATATCCCTGGCGTCAGAGGTGAAGGTCAGGCTGGCCGACAAGGCTGATGTTGAAGTGGTGCTTTGCCCCGCCTTCACCGCCCTGAAAAGCGTGGGGGATGTCGTGGCGGGAACCCAGGTGAAGCTGGGGGCTCAGAATATGCACTGGGAAAAGGATGGCGCGTTCACGGGAGAGATCTCGGCGGACATGTTGCGCGATGCCGGTTGCCAGTATGTGATTCTGGGACATAGCGAGCGGCGGCAGTTTTTCGGGGAGACGGATGCCGGGGTGAATCGCAAGGCCAAGGTGGCCCTGGCGGCCAATCTGACGCCCATCGTTTGCGTCGGGGAAACGCTGGAGCAGCGCGAAGCCAATCAGACCGAGGAGGTGGTGACCACCCAGGTGATCAAGAGCCTTGCCGGTCTGGACGAGACCGGATTCCGCCGCATCGTGGTGGCTTACGAGCCTGTCTGGGCAATCGGGACAGGGCGTACGGCGAGTCCGGCCCAAGCCCAGGAGGTTCATGCCCTGATCCGTCGCGTCTTGACGAAAATATGTAATCCCGGCGCCGCGCAGGCGATCCGGATCCAGTATGGTGGCAGCATGAAACCTGCCAACGCGAAGGAGTTGATGTCCCAGCCGGACATTGATGGAGGGTTGATCGGGCGCGCGGCCCTGGATGCCGCGTCGTTTATTGCGATTATCGAGGCGGCGGGTTGAAACGGTAGGCTTGAAACAGGAGGGTGACTCATGGGCTTTCTTCATGGATTGTTGATTTTTATCGAGGTGATTTCGGCATTGTTGCTGATTGCACTCATTTTGCTTCAGAAAACCAAGGATGAAGGCCTGGGCCTGGCCTTCGGTGCAGGGGTCGGAGAAACCCTGTTCGGATCACGGGCTGGCAATGTGCTCACCAAGATCACCATTGTTCTGGCCGTGGTCTTTCTTCTCGATACGCTTTGGCTCGGTTATCTGGCTTCCGGGACGGTCACCAGCGGTTCGGTGACCGATAAGTTGCCCGCTTCGGTTCCCGTACAGTCAGCGCCAGCGACCCCGGGACTGCCCTCCGCCTTGCCCGCGCCGTTGTCTCCGACGTCACCCTGACCGCTGAATTTCCTCCGGCAGGATGGCCAGTCGGTCGCCGTGGCAGACAAGGGGGCAACATGAACCGCAACAAGAGGGGCCTTCCCTGGATCCTTTCAGGGGTTTTGTTTTCCCTGCTGGCCATTCCGGGGCGGAGCGTTGCTGCACCAGTTGAATCGGTTTTCCATGCCGAGACGAAGCGAATCTCCGGATTTGATCCCGCCATGGTTGGAGACCTGCCTTCGATTCAGGCGATCAGCAAGATGTATGAGGGGCTGCTCCAGTATTCCTATGTGGACAGGCCATACAGGGTTGAGCCCTGCCTCGCGGAAGCCATGCCCGAACTTTCTTCCGACGGAAAAACCTATACCTTCCGGATCCGGCACGGGATTTATTTCCAGGATGATCCCTGTTTCACCGAGTCGGCAGGGAAGGGGAGGGAACTGGTGGCAGAGGATTTCATCTATGCGATCAAACGTGTGGCGGATATCAAGGTCGCATCACCCGGTTACTGGGTGTTTCGGGACAGGATTGAAGGGCTGGATGAGTTCCGGGATCGTACCGCCGCCACGGGGATCACCGATTACGATGTTCCTGTGCCGGGGTTGGAAGCCCCCGACCGATATACCCTGCGGATCCGTCTGAAGCGTCCCTTTCCAGCCCTGTTGTGGATTCTCACGATGAACTACGCCTACGCCGTTCCCCGGGAGGCGGTTGCGTACTACAGCGAAGATTTCGTGGCGCACCCGGTGGGAACGGGTCCCTATATTCTGAAATCACATGTTCATAATTACCGGTTGGAGTTTGCCAAAAATCCCCGATGGGCTGAATCCGGCAGACCGGAACCCGGCATCGACAGGATTGTCCAGTATGTGGTCACCGATGCCTCAACGCAATGGCTCCTGTTCCTGTCAGGGCAGCTCGACCTGACGGCGTTGACGCGCGACAACTGGGACGCCGTGGTCATGGCCGACCGGACGCTCTCGCCCCGGTTGACGTCCCGGGGAATCGTGATGGAGGCTACGCCTTCAATCGATACCGCTTATATCGGATTCAACCTGGAGGATTCCGTGGTCGGAACCAACCGTTTCATCCGGCAGGCGATGATGGCGGCTTTCGACCGGGAACGGTGGGTGAGTTTCCAGAACGGGCGAGTTACTCCTGCGATCGGTCCTGTTCCTCCCTCTCTGAGAGGCCCCGGGAAGCATGTCAGCCGGTTCCCGTTTGATTTGAATACAGCCAGGGAATTGATGGTCAAGGCAGGATATCCCGAGGGGCGCGATCCTGCGACCGGTCGCCGGCTTGAATTAACGCTTGAACTCGGCGCCGGCGATTCCGAGACCCGCGAAATGGCGGAGGTTCTGGCGTCCTTCATGGAGAAAATCGGGATTGTCCTGAATCCGAGCTATAATAATTGGCCGGCCTTCCTCAAGAAAATCGACCAGAAACGCGCGCAGATGTTTTATCTGTCCTGGATGGCGGATTATCCCGACCCCGAAAACTTCCTGCAACTGTTTTATGGCCCGAACGGCACCCCGGGGGCAAACCGCTGCAATTATCATAACGCCGAATTCGACCGCCTCTATGAAAAGGCAGGAACCCTCCCAGAGGGCGGTGAAAAAACGACGGTCTATGCCAGGATGGAAGAGCTTGTCAAGGAGGACTGCCCCTGGCTTTTCCTTCATCATTCCATGACCGTCAGCCTGCGGCAACCCTGGCTTGTCAACTACAAGCCCCATGATTTTCCATTCGGGATGACCAAGTACTACAGGATCGAACCTGCTACTCCAGCCAGCGCCGTTCGGTAAGATGCCTTCCGGCGCGCTGGTTTAGTTCTTGGCGACCCTGCATTTGCCCTTTTTCCAGTCGGCGTCGAACAAGCGAGGTACCGACACCTGTGCAATTTTTGGCTTGGCCCGGTCTATGGCGTCAGCCTTGTTAATCACCAGTCCGGCCAGGGCCTCGAAAAATCCCCATACGGCCACGCCGCGCGGATAGAAGCAGAGGTTGTTTCCCTTGAAGGTCTCGAAAAAGATCTTGGGTTCCTGGGTGTTGGTGACCACCTGCCAGTTCCAGTAGCGTTCGGCCAGGTTGCGCAGATCAATCCCGCGGTAAAACGCGGCCATGTCGCGCAGCATGTTCATCGAGATCCACCCGGGATTGCGGGATACGCCGGCCAGCCCCGCCATCTTGTCGGAGGCCTTGACCTTGTTCTCGACATAATCGGTATGGACGCACCCGTACTCGGTGAGGCAGCGTTGCGTGGCCACCTTGAGGTCGGTCGCGATCCGCCGTTCGTCGATTCCCGACTTGTAGCCGACCATGTCGAGGACGGCGATGCCGTTGACCGTGTAGATGTGCGCCGCGTCCCATCCGGGAACGGTGTCCCAGTCGAACTTCTCGCCGGTCCAGGGGTTGACCAGGCCGTAACCCCGCTTGTCCAGCAGGGTGACGAAATGATCCTTCTTCCAGCCCTTCCTGGCGATGATGCCCCGGACGACGCCGGCCAGTTTCCTGAACCGTTTGGCGGTCGCCTTGTCCCCCAGCAACTGCATCATTTCGGCCCCGGTGTCGTAGGCCACCATGGCCTTCACCGCGAGGTAGATCTGCTGCTTGCCGAACTGGATGGCGGGCGAGGCGTCGTCCACCGTATTGGCCACGCCCTGGGAAGGCACGCCGTCGCCGGCGGTATCGCAGGCGGCGATGAACTCCATGTACTTGCGGAGGGTGTCGGCATTCCGGCGGAGTCGCGAGGTGTCCCCCGTGCGTTTCCAGTAGGCATACGAGAGAATGATGTAGTTCGCGTTCTCCTCGACTTCCATCTCGTGGGGATACATCTGTTTGTCCGCGTGGGTGACCTGGCCGGTGTCGTGGGAGAGGAACAGGGTTCCCTCGCCCCGTTCCCCGATCGACAGCTTGCCGTCCTTGGAATACTCGGGCCAGAAATCGAGTTCAATGCCGAGGAGTTCGGGCCAGACGGCGAGATAGAAGGGAGCCTGCGTGTATTCCACGTCGACGGTGGAATGGAAATAGCAACTGCCTTCCCAGACGCTGAACCAGTCGCGGTCGCCCCGCTGGATGAACCAGGTGCAGATCAGCCAGGAATGCAGGGTGTTCGCCAGGAGGCTGTTGACGGCATGTCCGCAGGTGTTGCGTGCCACCAACGCATCCACCGTCCGGGCATTGTCGAACACGGCCGTGGGATGGGACTCGGCCCACGCGGCCACATCGGCGAGGCTCTTGAACCAGTTGGAATACTTGAACGGGTGCAGCGTGCCCTGAATCGTGAGGCCGTCGGCCTGGTAAGCGCACCAGGCGAGGTCCAGGGTTTCCCCGGCTCCTGGTGTCAGCTTGACCTTCCGGCTGAACCGCGTGCCGGTCTTGGTTCCGGTGAGACCGACGACCCGGTCTCGCTGCGGGATGGGAACAGAGGCGGAGTTTTCCTGGGGGCCCTTCCGGTGACTGGAAAACAGCAGGTCCACGGAGGCCTTTCCGGAATCTTCAACGGTCATGTCCTTCCCGCCGAATTCCACGAATATTTCCACTTCATCAAGGTTGAGTGGCTTACCCGTCCATCTGAAATGGCCGAGCAGGGATTCGGCTTCGAGGCGGAGTCCGATTACCGGGGTGACGCTGAACTCGATGTCGCGGGGACGGAAAGGGGTGGCGAGCGTCAATTTGACCTTCAGGGCGCTTTCGGGATGAATGCCCATGAGGGACGTTGTGCAGGGTGAAATACGCTGGTCCAGGAACATGAAGTCCTCCCCGCCCGGCGCCAGGGGCAGGATGTACTCCTTGCCGTTGATTACGGCGCCAGCCCGCAAGGTGAGTTCGGGGAGGAATGAAAACTGGTCCAGGCGGATGATTCCGCACTTCTTGTGGATGGGATCCACCATGATTCCGTGTCGTGATCCCAGCACCGCCACCGCATCAGCCATTAACTGCATGTTTTTCTCTCCTGTTTGTTCTCAAAGATTCCCAGTGTCCTGTTCTTGGTAACCGAATCCCAGGTAAAAAAGCGGCCATTCATGGCGATGTAGATGCCGTGGGGAAGCACCTGGGCCAGGGCGAGCGCGCTACCCAGGTTGAAGAGCCCGTCGGAACTGCCGAACTTGTACGGGACCATGGCCCCGGTCAGCACAACGGTCTTGCCGGTTACCCGGCCGGCCAGAAAACAGGCCGTTGTCTCCATGGTGTCGGTGCCGTGGGTGATGACGATGCGGTCTTCACCGGCCTTCCTGCAGGCCGTGGCGATGCGGGTGCGGTCGGCGGGGGTCATGTCCAGGCTGTCCTTCATCATGAGGCATTGTATCCTCACCGGGACCCGGCACCGGCCCAGTTCCAGCATTTCATGGATGTGCGTCTGCTTGAAATACAGCGTTCCGTTCAGTTCGTTGTACTCCTTGTCAAACGTCCCCCCTGTGGCCAACACGGCAATTTGCATAAGTTCTCCTCGCGCCCGGTGCGGTCGATATGTGCCCGGTCATGTGAACACGGACTCAATAGGCTTTTCACAATGCCAGACGCCTGCGGATTTGTCAGGCGAATTATAGTTGCCTCGTCGGTGACCGGCGCATCTGTGAGTATTGGCGATACTCACAGATGAGCCCGGGCGGATCGAGTGTTGTGTTGAATTTCGTCGACCCCAGAGGTATAAGGGAGGACGAAATATTATTGTTCAACCCCGACTCAGGAAATGATCATGAATATTCTGATTGCCGACAAACTTGCCGCTTCAACCATCAAGGCGCTAGAGGCTCTGAAATGCAAGGTGATTTCCAACCCCGAGCTTTCAGAGGAAACATTGCCGGGGGCCATTGGGGATCATGACATTCTCGTGGTGCGGTCGACCAAGGTGTCGGCCAAGACCATTGAAGCCGGCCAGCGGCTGTCCCTGATCATCCGGGCCGGGGCGGGGGTTAATACCATCGACCTCAACGCGGCCAGTCGCCGTGGTATCCATGTTACCAATTGTCCGGGAAAGAACACCGAGGCAGTGGCCGAGCTGGCCATCGGGTTGCTGATCGCTGCCGACCGCCGTATTTCCCAGGCTACGACCGACCTGCAGAAGGGCGAATGGAAGAAAGGGGAATACGGGAAATCCCGCGGACTGAAAGGCCGCACCCTGGGGGTTGTCGGCATGGGCAGCATCGGTCGGTCGGTCATTGCGCGTGCCAGGGCGCTGGAGATGAAGGTCCTGGCCTGGTCGCGGTCGCTGACCCCCGAGCAGGCCGAGGCACTCGGGGTTGACTATGCGGCCACGCCGATGATTGTCGCCGAGCAGGCCGACGCCATAACCGTTCATGTCGCCTATTCCAAGACGGAGACGCATCATTTGGTCAATGCGGCGTTCCTGGGCCGGATGAAGCCGGGCGCCATTCTGGTCAACACCTCCCGGGGCGAGGTGGTCGACACGGCGGCTCTGAAGACAGCCATACACGAAAAGGGACTTCGGGTTGGTCTTGATGTCTTTGAAAACGAGCCCAAGGGCAACAAGGATGTCTTTGCCGATGTCGAGCTGGCGAAACTGGCCGTCTGCACACCGCACATCGGTGCCTCCACGGATCAAGCCTCGGAGGCCATTGCCGACGAATGCGTCCGCATCGTCAAATCCTACATCGACACCGGCATGCCGCTGAATGTCGTCAATGTCCGCACCAAGCCCGTCACCACGCACGGCATGGTGGTGCGCCATTTCAACAGGGTGGGCGTGCTGGCCTCGGTGCTGGATGCCCTCAAGGCAGACGGTATCAATATTGAGGAGATGCAGAATATCATTTTCGAACAAGGCATTGCGGCCAACTGTTCGCTGCGGCTGGACAAGGCGCCTTCCTCCATCGTGATTGCCACATTGACACGGAATCCGGATATCATCCAGATCTCCACCCATTGAACAGCCTTAGGGAGACTGAGGAAATATGAAAGTACGTTATTTTGTTGTTGCGATGATGTGCCTGTGGACAGCGGGACAGGGCGCCCGCTGCCAGGGGGCTGAGGTTCTACAGCTGGGAGAGGCGAAGGAGACAGTCATCCGAAAACTCGGATCGCCAACATATTCCGATGTCCATGGAAATCGGGAGAACTGCTACTTCCAGAATGCCTCCGTGCATTTCGCGGATGGCAAGGTGGTGGAGTTCAATATGTTGCCCGACCCCCACGGGCTTCCGAGCGCCCGGGGCGATGAAACCCCGAATGTTGAGCGGACGAAAGCCGTGACGGCATCGCTGAGGAAGCAGACGGAACAGGGCGAGAAGAGCCGGGAGACCGCCGAGTGGGGTGTTGCCAGGCCCTTCTGGTTGTCGGGCAATGCCATTCAAGCCACGCCGGAGGGAGTCCTCATTCGCGGCAGCATGTTGTCCGAGCAGGAGCATAAGGAGAAGGCACAAGTCCAGCGGGACTCACCGGCGGTGGACAAGAGTTTGTTCAACGAGAGTCTTGGCACAAACGAGATCATGAACCTATACCGCGAGAAAAGGGCGCTCATGGCCAAGATGCCGAAGTCCAGATACGGATTATTCCTTGTGGCCGGGAGCACGAACAGCCTTCCCGAGGGTAAGCCCTGGGAGGGAACGGGGTATTCCGCCGGAACGGAGCGGATTGAACAGAATTCGAAAGGGGTGCGGACGGTCCGTCGTTTCGCTGTGACGTCAGAAATGGCTGAAGCCCTTTTGAAATCCCCATCCCCCAGTCGGAACTCGCGGGAATAGGCGGCTATCGGGTTCCCGGGGAGCGTTTCCCGGGATGAGGGGATCTGTTTGGAAGGCGGGCGGAAGTGGTGCGATGTGGTGGGTGTCGGCGGGATCATCAACAAGAGGGCTGGAGGCTATATGCGATTACGTGACGTTGTGGGAGTAGTGGGGTTGGGGCTATGGGCATCGGGTGTTGTGGCGGGCGAACCGGCGGGGGGCGTCGCTCCAGTCAGGTCGAATGGCGTGAACTCCGTGTCGGCTTCCGTGGCGGACGCGCAGAAGTCCCGCACGGCGGGGGTCTTTGAGCGACGATTGGAACATGTGAAGAAGCAGATTGCCGATCGGCAGGTTGGCACGGATAAACTGTCGCAAATGCTGGCCGACAAGAAGCATGAGGACCTGCGGCCACTGCTCGAAAAGCAGGTTGAGTTTGGTCGGAAACAGCTGGCCCTTCTTCAGGAGTTGCAGGCGGCGCTGGAAAAGCAGGATCAGGTTCAGGTCGACAAGGTGTTCCTGCAGCTTCAGGAGGTCAGCACGACGTGGGGAGCCTTTGGAGAAGTGGAGGCGCGCCTGGAAGCCGATCGAGCCAGGGCGCGGAGACTCATGGGGGACAACCCCGGAGCGGATGTAAAGGCGGCCTGGGAGGCGTACAATACCGCCAGTGAAGACATGCTGGCCGCTCTCCGGAAGAAACAGGCGCTGGAGAAGGAAATGCGGGATCTGGATGCGAAACAGCGCGAAGCCATGCAGAAACTGCGCCTGGAAGTCCAGTCGGCCGTGAAGAAGGATAAGGCCGGCGCGAAATAGGCATCCAATCGACAACCCTCTGCCCTTTCTGAAGGGCGTGGGGTTCTCGACTCAATCAAATGACAAATAGGGCGCCAAAATTCTTCGATGCTCTGATGAGGAGAGGGGCTGGGGTGTTCATGCGATGCCGATGAGCGCAAATAGGATGAAATGGGGGAGCAGCGTCCCAGCCTGATCGCGGCGGGGCCAATACCGGCCATCCGCGAGGAAGTCCACCGACGGATCT
>CAYOQM010000081.1:8570-10655 GCA_964406065.1 uncultured Verrucomicrobiota bacterium | reverse complement strand
CCGTTTCTCCGCGCCGCCTTGGCGGAACACCATGTCGACGTGTTGAGATGTGAAAGGGCCTCCGATAGCGCTGACCGCATCGTCGCCTCACTACGAACCCTGGTTCGACAGACGGATGTGGTCATCCTGACCGGCGGGGTTTCGGTGGGACGGTACGACTTCACAACCGAGGCGGTGACCCGGGCCGGTGCGGTCATCGTGTTTCACGGGGTGGCAATCAAGCCCGGCAAGCCGCTGCTGTTCGCGGTGACCCCGGAAGGGCGGCTGATCTTCGGACTTCCCGGAAACCCCTTGAGTGCCATGGTGGGCTTCCATGAGTTTGCTCTGCCCGCCCTGCGGTTGTTGTCCGGCTGCCCACAGGGTCGGTGCTGGCCTTGTTTGACGGTCAGGGTCGGGAAGGACATAACCTTGAAAGGGGAGCGGCAGACCTTTCTCCCCGCCCGCCTGAATTGGACTCCAACCGGGCCGGAGGCCGTTGAGGTGTTCGTCAAGGGATCGTCGGATCTAGTGGCAGGCTCGAAGGCGGAGGGAACGCTGATTGTTCCGGCCAACGTCAAGCACCTGGCTGCGGGATCGTTTGTGTCATTCCGTCCCTGGAGAGGATTCGCATGATCGCCATTCCCTCAGCCTTGCCGCCCCTTACCCTCCGTGTTTCCGTGACGGACCGTTGCCAATGCCGTTGCCTGTATTGTCTGCCCGCCGAAGGAATTACCCTGCGTTCATGCGAGGACATCCTGAGCTTCGAGCAGATTGTTGACGTTGTCCGTCATCTCCAGGGGTTGTACGATGTCCGGAAAGTGCGGCTGACCGGCGGTGATCCCCTGGTCCGAAAGGGTCTGCCGGAACTGGTTCGGATGCTGTCGGATCTTGGAATCGCGGATCTCGCTTTGACTACGAACGGGCAACAGCTGTCCGGGCTGGCGGTGGCGCTCAAGGATGCCGGATTGCACCGCATCAACATCAGTCTCGATTCGTTATGCCCCAGCACGTTCAGCCGGATCACGAGAGGTAATACGTTGCAGATGACTCTGGATGGTATTGAAGCGGCGGCCAGGGCCGGACTGTTGCCGATCAAGTTGAACATGGTGGTGATGCGTGGGATCAATGATGCCGAGATCGAGGCGGTGTTGGATTACGCCCTCCGGCACGGGCATGAACTCAGGTTTCTCGAATTGATGCCCATTGGCACTGGCGCCGCCTTGTTTCATGATGCCTTTATGTCGGCAAAGCAGGTGAGGGAACGGCTGGCGGCACAGTTTGAGCTGACGCCTCTGCCGCATGAATGCGGGTCGTCTGGAAAGCGGTTTCACGTGCGGGCAACGAACGGCACGACGGGTGTCGCCGGTTTCATTTCACCCTGCAGCGATCCGTTCTGCCAGGGCTGCACACGCCTAAGGCTCACATCGGATGGCCGCGTCATCGGTTGCCTGGCGCGTGAAGACGGTTTTGATATCCGGTCTTACTTGAAACCAGGCGATGAAGCCGGCTTTGGATCCATTGTTCGCCGGGCGCTTGGCGGGAAGAGGTTGGACCATGATTTTGAGCAGTCAACCGCAATGGCGGCTATCGGAGGATAAATGAAAACCATGAAGACATCATCACGAGGCAGGCCATTGTCCCATATTTCACCGGAAGGGACCATTCGCATGGTGGATGTGGGCGGGAAGCGGATCACGGAACGTACGGCCCGCGCTGAAGCGACAGTCAGACTGGGGCCGGTTCTCGCGTTGCGCCTGAAGCAAACGGGAGCGGTGGCGAAGGGGAACGTTCTGGAAGCGGCCCGTCTTGCGGGAATCATGGCGGCGAAAAGGACGTCGGAATTGATTCCGCTCTGTCATGCCCTTCTGTTGGATGTCGTGGAGGTCAACGCGGTGCTGGAATCCGATGCGGTGCGGTTGGAATCATTTGTGCGGTGCCGGCATGCCACCGGTGTTGAGATGGAAGCCCTGACCGCCGTTACCGTGGCGGCGTTGACCGTGTATGACATGTGCAAGGCGGCCAGCAAGGCGATTATCATCGAGCACGTCCGATTACTGGAGAAGACCGGCGGAAAGTCGGGGACTTGGCGGGTTGATCAAAAGGAAC
>CAYOQM010000081.1:5053-8560 GCA_964406065.1 uncultured Verrucomicrobiota bacterium | reverse complement strand
CATTATTGAAGCGATTTGCGTGAGCCGGGAAAAAGGGGAGCGTAAGACCCGCCTGTCTTCGGCGGTGTTTGTTGAAAGCCACGGCATTGAAGGCGATGCGCATGCGGGAAGCTGGCACCGGCAGGTCAGCCTGCTGGCGGCGGAAGATGTCGAGGGCATGCGCCAGAAAGGGTTGCCCAGCCTCAAGGCCGGTGACTTCGCCGAGAATCTTCTGGTTTCGGGTATCCGTACTTCGGAGCTGGGGCTTGGCAGCCGGTTGAAGTTGGGCGCCGGGGTTGAACTCGGGATTACCCAGGTGGGTAAAGTCTGTCACCACCATTGCGCCATCTTTGCCCAGACCGGTGATTGCATCATGCCGCGAAACGGCTTGTTTGCCCGCGTCATGAAAGGGGGCGCTGTGCGGGAAGGGGATCTCGTCCAGGTTCTTGAAACCGTTTCCCGCGCGGCTTTCCAGTGCGTGGTCCTGACCTCCAGCGACCGATGTTCCCGGGGTGAGGCCATGGACACGGCAGGCCCGGCCGTGGCAAGCCTTCTGCGGCGTTGCATGCCTGTGCATCTCTATGCCTGTGAGATTCTGCCCGATGACCGGGCGCGTCTTGCCGCCCGGTTGCGTCATTACAGTGATGGGCACTCGATTGATCTCGTGCTGGTGGTGGGAGGCACGGGGTTCTCGCCTCGGGACGTGACGCCGGAAGCGGTTCGCGATGTGGCTGAGCGTTTGACCCCGGGGCTGGACGAGGCCATGCGCCGGGAGTCGTCCGCAAAGACCCCTCACGCGATGTTGTCACGGGCCGTTTCCGGAATCCGGCAGGGCACCTTGATCGTGAGCCTGCCCGGTTCCGAACGCGCGGCCACGGAAAATCTTGAGGCCCTTCTGCCTGCCTTGGAACATGGGCTGCTTAAGTTGCGGGGCGATCCTTCAGACTGCGGGCGCCCCCGGGAGGATGCCCGTGCCTGACGGCGTACCTGTATTCGGCATTTGCGGCTATAGCGGGGCGGGAAAGACGACCCTGATCGAATCACTCATCCCTGTACTGGTTGGGGAGGGTCTTCGTATCGCGGTGGTTAAGCACGACTGTCACGGACTCAGTGTCGACACGGAGGGCAAAGATTCGGACCGGTTTTACAGGGCTGGCGCCGATGTTGTAGCCCACGGGGGTGATCAATCCTTCTTCCGCGCTCACGGAACTTTCGCCGATCTGGATGCACTTCTGCGCCTGCTGGCGCCACACTATGATGCCGTCATTGTTGAAGGGCACAAGGAGTCGCCGTTGACCCTCAAAGCCTGGTTGCTGAGCGAGGGGGAGAATCAGCCGCCGGCTGCGGCAGGGTTGGTTGAGTTAGTTCTCGATCGCCTCATGAACCGTCAGGATGCGGTGCTGGCCTGGATCCGGGAACATCTGGCACGGTGCTGGCTGTCCCAACCGGTGTATGCCGGGATCCTGATCGGGGGACAGGCTTCGCGTATGGGTCGGAGCAAGCATTTGATCAAGCAGGGGGATGAAACCTGGGTTGAGCATATTGTGCGAACAGTGGGTCCCCTTGTTCCTCGGACGGTTCTACTGGGGGAGGCGGAAGTACCTGAATCGCTGGAGGCGCTGACCCGGTTGCCGGATATTCCCGGCATGGTTGGACCCCGGGCGGGAATGCTTTCCGCGATGCGCTGGGCGCCCGGTGCGTCCTGGCTGTTCCTCGCTTGCGATATGCCGCTGATTTCGGCAGAGGCCGTGCAGTGGCTGCTTGGTTCGCGCCGGCCGGGAGTGTGGGTTAGCTTGCCCAGGTTGACTCACGGAGATACTGTGGAGCCTTTGTTTGCACATTACGACAGCCGTGCCCGGGCCATGGTGGAGGCCTGCAGGCGACCTTCAGATCTGGCGAATTGTCCGCACGTCATTATGCCCGTCGTACCCGAGGGGTTGGCGAAGGCATGGCGCAACGTGAATACTCCCCAGGAATTGAGGGATATCACCCCCCCTAGATAATAGTGGACGATGAAGGTGTCATATAGATAATCTAAGGACATGATCGCATGACAACCTGATGTAATTGGGCGTGGTTGAGCCCTGCGGAGGATGACAAAGCATGACGGCAGATACAGGCGGTTCAACGGTGGACATGGTTCCGGCTGAGCGGATACTCAAGCAGTATCCGGACATTCAGGCCAACGATCTCATTCCCCTATTGCAGAGGTTACAGGAGGCCTATGGATACCTTCCGCCGCCCGTGCTCGCGGAGGTGAGTACGCGAACCGGCATTCCGACCAGCCGCATGTTTGGCGTGATCACCTTCTACGCCCAGTTTTCCACCACGCCGCGAGGGCGACATACCGTACGATGCTGCAGCGGAACCGCCTGCCATGTCCGCGGATGCAAGGGGGTCGCTGAAGCGATCCTCCACGAACTCAATGTGGAGGAGGGGGGGACGACCACTGACGGTCGCTTCACCTTCGAAAGTGTCGCCTGCCTGGGAACCTGTTTTCTCGCTCCGGTTATGATGATTGACAGCGAGTATTTCGGGATGCTGACGCCGGCGAAGGCCCGCGCCGTATTGAAAAAATATTCATGAGGTAAATCATGTCCCTTCCGAAAATATCCGATCAGGCATCCTTGTCACTCTTCCGGAAGCGTGCCGTCCTCGAACAGAAACGGTATCGCGCACGGGTTGTGGTGTGTGCCACCGGGTGCCGGGCACTGGGTGCGCTGGAATTGAGCAAGACGTTTCGTGAAAAACTCGAGGTCGCCGGATTGAGCCGTGAGATCGCCGTGGTGGAGGCCGGATGTCATGGCCAGTGCGCCCGGGCGCCCCTCGTGCTGATCCAGCCTTATGATTTCCTCTACGGCCCCGTGAAGCCGGAGGACGTGGATGCCATCATCCAAACGACCTTGCGCGAGGGAAAGCCCGTTGAACGTCTCTGCGCGCAAGAGAACGGCGAAATCCAGGCGCGCATGGACAGCGTGTCCTTCTACCGCCACCAGCGCCGCGAAGTGTTTCGTGATTGCGGACGTATTGATCCGCGGAAGATCGAGGAGGCCGTCAGCCAAGGTTCTTATGAGGCAGCCGCCAAGGCGCTCACTACCATGACGCCGGATCAGGTGATCGAGGAAGTGACAGGCGCCGGACTCCGTGGCCGGGGTGGGGCGGGATTCCCGTCAGGGGTCAAATGGAAGGCCTGCCGACAGGTTCCAGGCCCGGACAAATACCTGATTTGCAATGCGGATGAGGGGGATCCCGGCGCCTTTATGGACCGGGCCCTGCTGGAAGGTGTGCCGCACCAGATCCTGGAAGGGATGATCATCGCCGCTTATGCCGTTGGTGCGCATCGAGGGTTTGTTTATGTCCGTGCGGAATATCCGATCGCCGTCGAGCATATCACGCTGGCCATCCATCAGGCCCGCGAAACAGGATTGCTGGGTCTCAACATCCTGGGCTCGGGCTTTGATTTCGATATTGAGGTGCGCATGGGCGCCGGCGCGTTTGTCTGCGGCGAGGAAAGCGCCTTGATCGCCT
>CAYOQM010000081.1:0-5043 GCA_964406065.1 uncultured Verrucomicrobiota bacterium | reverse complement strand
AGGGACAGCGCGGTATGCCTCGTCCTCGTCCCCCGTTCCCTGTTCAAAAGGGTTATCTTGGCAAGCCGACAGTCATCAATAATGTCGAGACTCTTGGGAATGTTCCGTTGATCATCCGGCAGGGGAAGGAGTGGTATTCGGCAATTGGAACCAAGGGGAGCAAGGGAACCAAGGTTTTTGCCCTTGCTGGAAAGGTCAAAAACACCGGTTTGGTCGAAGTCCCCATGGGGACGACGCTACGCAAGATTGTCTATGACATCGGCGGCGGAATCCAGAAGGATCTCGAGTTCAAGGCGGCCCAGATGGGTGGCCCCTCCGGCGGTTGCGTTCCCGCCCAATTCCTGGACCTGCCGATTGATTACGACTCGGTCAAGGATGTCGGCGCCATCATGGGTTCCGGCGGGTTGATCGTCATGGACGAGCACACCTGCATGGTGGATATGGCCCGTTTTTTCATGGATTTTGTCCAGGAGGAATCCTGCGGGAAATGTCCTCCCTGCCGTGTCGGGACACGCCACCTGCGCGATATTCTCACCCGCATTTGCTCGGGACAGGGCCGGGAAACCGATCTGGATGAATTGGATGCCTTGAGCCGTGATGTCAAGACAGGTTCCCTTTGCGGACTCGGCCAGACGGCGCCCAACCCCGTCCTGTCGACGATCCGGTATTTCCGGGATGAGTATGAGGCCCACATCCGGGCCCACCGGTGTCCCGCAAAAGTATGCCGGGGCCTGTTCCAGTACGAGATTGTTCCGGCGACCTGCACGGGGTGCGGGGTCTGTGCCAAGAATTGTCCGGTCGATGCCATTACCGGGGCGCGGCGTCAGCCGCACCTGATCGACCAGACAAAATGTGTGAAGTGTGGCCTGTGTTTCGAAAAGTGTTCCTACGGGGCCATCGCGAAAGTGTGATCGGGGGTAAGATGAGCGACAAGACAAACAAGAGCAACGGCGTTTCGTTGACCATCGACAACCGTTCCGTGACGGTTTCTGCAGGCACCTCGGTTCTGGATGCCGCCCTTGGGGCGGGCATTGACATCCCCCGTATCTGCCATGATCCCCGGCTGACGCCGACCGGCGCCTGCAGGCTGTGCCTCGTGGAAATCCAGGGCGAGCGGGGGCTGGCTACAGCCTGTACCCGGGCGGCGCTTGAGGGCATGGTGGTGAGCACCCAGACGGAGCCCATCCGGGCTTCCCGGCGGACGACTCTGGAATTACTGCTCAGCGAGCATTGCGTCGAGTGCCTGACCTGCGACAAGGATGGGGATTGCGCCTTGCAGGACTACAGCTATGAATACCAGGCGGACCGCCAGCGTTTCCCGAACATCATGCCGCCCCGTGACCGGCCCAATTACACGACGGGCAACAAGGGCATCGAATATGACGCCACCAAGTGCGTGCGGTGCCAGCGGTGTGTGCGGTATTGCCAGGAGGTCGAAATGGCCGAAGCCCTGACGCTGCGCGGTCGCGGGGGCGAGGTCGAAGTCACGACAGGCTTCGACATGGAGCTCAATGACACGACCTGCAACATGTGCGGCGGCTGCATCAATACCTGTCCAACCTCGGCGTTGTACGAGCGTACCGCCCGGGAACAGGGGCGCGCCAAGGATCTGGTCAAGGTGCGTACGACCTGCAGTTATTGCGGGACGGGGTGCCAGTTGGATTTGAACGTGAATCCCCGAAAGAACCGCGTGGTGAAAGTGACCAGCGAACCCGGATGCATCCCGAATGACGGAAACCTGTGCGTCAAAGGCAAGTTCGCCGTCGACTTCATTCATTCGCCCGAACGCCTGACAACACCGCTGATCCGGGAGAATGGGGTTCTGCGCGAGGCGACCTGGGCCGAGGCGATTGACAAGGCGGCCAGGGGATTGGTCGCAATTCGTGACAAGCATGGTCCGGAGGGTATCGCGTTCCTCAGTTCATCACGCTGCACCAACGAGGAGAACTACCTGATGCAGAAGCTGGCCCGAGTCGCGGGTCACACCAACAATATCGACCAGTGCGCCACCACCTGCCATGCCCCTACAGTGGCCGGGTTGGCGAGCGCGCTGGGATCCGGCGCCATGACCAACTCGATCCGTGAGATCGAGAATGTCCAGACGCTGTTCCTGATCGGCGCGAATCCTACCGAGGCTCATCCCATTGTCGGATTGCAGATGAAGAAGGCGTTGCGCAAGGGCGCCCGGTTGATCGTTTGCGATCCTCGCGACACCTGGATGGCAGAGCGGGCCGAGATCCATATCAAACACCGGCCCGGTACGGATAACATGCTGATCAATGCCATGATGAATCATCTGGTGTCCAAGGGGCTGCATAACCCGGCGTTTGTGGAGGCGCGGTGCGAGAATTTCGAAGCCTTCCGCAGGGGGCTTGAGTCCTTTACAGTTGAAAAAGCCGCCGAAGTCTGCGGAGTGGATGCGGATCTGATCCGGTCGGCTGCCGAAGCCTATGCGGCAGGTTCGCCGTCTTCCATTTTCTACACTCTGGGCATTACCGAGCATATATGCGGCACCGACAATGTGAAGAACCTGGCCAACCTGGCGATGTTGTGCGGCCAGATCGGCAAGGAATCCTCGGGCATCAATCCGCTGCGCGGGCAGAACAACGTGCAGGGCGCCTGCGACATGGGGGCCATCCATATGGTTCTACCTGCGTACCAGAAAGTCTCGGATCCCGCGGTCCGGGCGAAATTTGAGAAAGCGTGGGGGGCACCGATCCCGACCAATGAGGGCGGACGTTGTACCGATTTCTTTGAGCATGCCGCGGAGGGGAAACTCAAGGGATTCTACTGTTTCGGAGAGGATCCCGTCCGGAGTGAACCCAATGCCACCAGCATCATCGAGGCATTGAAGAAAGTTGACTTTATCGTCTGCCAGGACATTTTCCTGACCGAGACGGCAAAGCTGGCGCATGTGGTCTTTCCGGCTTCGTGTTTTGCCGAAAAAGACGGCACCTTCACCAATACGGAGCGCCGGGTGCAGCGGATTCGCAAGGCCGTCGAGGCTCCCGGAGAGGCGAAGCCGGACTGGCTCATTCTTTGCGAAATGTCCTCGGCGATGGGATATCCCATGTCCTACAACCATCCCTCTGAGATCTGGGATGAAATGGCCTCGCTTTCACCCACTCTGGCCGGGATCAACTATCAACGCATCGACAAGGTGGGATTGCAATGGCCTTGCCCGACCCTGGAGCATCCCGGCACGGGGTTCCTTCACAAGGATCGGTTCACCCGCGGAAAGGGACTGTTCCATGTGATTGAGCATGTACCACCGGCGGAGGTGCCGGACGCCGAGTATCCGATGATTCTCTCCACGGGTCGCACGCTGTATAACTATAACATCGGCAATATGACCCGGAAGACAGGCGTCATCGAGCAGAAGCAGCCTGAAAACTTTCTGGAAGTGCATTGTGATGACGCTTTCCGCCTGGGGATCCGCAATGGCGGAATGGTGCGGGTTACCACCCGTCGTGGGACTTTGGTGGTACGGGCGCATGTGGCCCGGAAAGTCCGCCCGGGGGCGCTCTGGATGCCTTTTCACCATGTGGAGTCGCCAACCAATATCCTGACCAATGATGCTTTCGATACCGTGACACGAACAGGCGAATACAAGGCCTGTTCCGCCCGCATCGAGCATGTGGAATCCCCTGACGCCACGCCATGAACAGTTCGATCGAACTGAAGGCGACACGTTGCCTCCGCATGCCGCCGGGAAGGGAAGCTTGCGTTCGAACCCTGGCTCAGGAGGCCCCCCTGGTCATTCGCGTGAATGACGAGACGAACTACTCCCTGATGCGCAGTCCCGGTCAGGACCGTGAATTGACGGTTGGTTTTCTATTCACGGAAGGGCTGATCGATTCGGTGAAGGAAATCAACCTGCTTCAGGAGTGCTCCGACACCCCCGATCTCATGAGGGTTGCCACGGCGAGATCGCAGTCCCGCCCTGCGGCGCGAGCCCAGATGGTGAGCTCCTCCTGCGGTCTCTGCGGGCGTACGGATATTCCTGCGCTGATCGAGGGACTGCAACCCGTCGGGGAAGGAATACGCGTAAACTCCGAAATTCTTTTCACGGTGCCTGTCAGCGTCCGGGAGCGGCAGGACCTATTCAAGGCAACGGGCGCCACCCATGCGGTGGCCTTGTTTGACCCTCGCGGGACAGTGCTTGCCGTGCGGGAAGATGTCGGGCGTCATTGTGCACTCGACAAACTTATCGGGCACGCCCTCCTGCACAGCATTCCGACCGCCGGATGCGGCGTCTTTCTTTCAGGCCGGGCCAGTCTGGAGATGATTATCAAGGCGGCGCGCGCCATGATTTCAGTGATTGTCGCCGTCAGCGCGCCCACCGGGGCAGCGGTTGATGCCGCCCACCGGCTGGGGATAACCCTCTGTGGCTTTGCCCGCGGAGATGCCGTCACCCTCTACACCCACGAAAACAGGATTCTTCCTTAACCGGGTGGACTACCGGCAACCGCCGGAGTGGAAAACAACGATTCTCGTTCTGTCTTATCGGTGGGGCTTGCGCTGGTATTCCTCAATGGGCCTAAGAATGGAATATTCCTCCAGTCCAGCCATGGGCTTGATGATGACTGGAATCCCTGACTCGCGGACTGCGGCTATGGGATTGAGGCCTCCATACACGATCATTCCGGCGTGCCCCTCGGAAACCCGAACGCCCAACACAGGTTGGTTGGGTTGCCCCAGCTCCAGTATGCCGCCCAAACCAATGCTGAGCATTTTGCGCGACATGACTTTTACGTCCTCCAGTGCCGCCGCCGGAATTTCGCGGAACCCGGCACAGAGGATGCCGTTCCCGGTCTGGGTGACGCCCCGCACATTCGTCATATTGGCCTGGATGAAGATCTCGAGCGGGTCGAGCGTGGTTCCGGCATACTCAATCAAGTCCACAAACCGGATTGGGATACGGTTGCGAACTTCAAGCAATCCGCTGAAGCGTGTCTTTGCAGAGACGCCCTCACGGAGGAGTGCGCCGCTCACTGTTACGCTGCAAATGGTGCCGATGGCGCTGTAGTTCTCCGGGATGAC
>CAYOQM010000080.1:0-10809 GCA_964406065.1 uncultured Verrucomicrobiota bacterium | reverse complement strand
ATCACTTGATGTATTGGCGAAGTTCGTTCACGAATGTGCGCGTGTTGATCGGTTTGCCAATAAATCCACTGTTGGTTATATCGTTTAACGCTGTTTTGTCATCTGCCATCACCGAGGCTGTCGGAATATCACGCGTATTTTCATCTTGGCGTATTAATTTGGCGGCGTCAAAACCCCTCATATCTGGGAGTTTGACATCCATAATGATGATGTCTGGCTTTTTTTTCTGGCGATGGCAATTCCGTTGGCAGCGTCGTCAGCCTCTAACACCTCAAAACCAGCGACCTCCAAAAGGTCTTTTGCCAACATCAGATTCTTCTCATTATCATCAACAACCAAGACCTTCTTCCTAATTATTGCACAACCCTCTTGACTGGTAAAAGCGTTGTATGTTTCTTCGGCGGAACGGGTGGCGGCACGGGCGGCAACAACTTCGACCACTGTTGAGAAAGTGTTAATTGCAGTTTCAGTAGCCTTGGCTTCAGCTACCATGTGTTCCAAAAGTTTCAAACGCTCGGATCTACTCATGTTATCTTTGCCCTGGCTGTAGCGCGTTCTCATGGTTTCGTGAAAAGGCCCACTACCCCGGCTACAAAGAGTCCAATCCCGATGGAATATCCGACAGTGGAATGACATACGAAGAAGAATTGCGTTACCACGGCACATAGGATCCCAAGGCCGATCAGTATTCCCGATACAACATTACGGCTTGACCCTCTCGACCAATACCTCATGCTTGGCCCGTTCATTGAATTTCCCATCAGGATGCTTTCTATTTCGATGATGTCATTTACCAAAGAGATTGCAACCTTGAATCGTGTTGTTGCCTGATGAATGTCCATGAAGGCCGAAGGTGTGCGACGCCTCTGGTGGTCTACCGGGTCTAGATTGGTTCTCTGAACACCGCAGGATGAAGCGGCTCACCCTCCCCACCTGTCTTTTGGAGCATTTACCACCGTGGGGATCTGTTGCCTCCCCAGGTCTTATACCAGAGACAGCCCCTCGAACCTTGCGCCAAGAATACGTCCGACACACCCGTTATGCGCCAGCGTAGAGGTTGACTGGCACCGAGGCCGGGTGAAGATGTGGGTCGGGATCGGTCGGATTGACTTATTGAAAAACCTACATCGGCAACCGAGGAATACTTGCCTAATTTCGGGTGACACGTTATGAAATACTGTTATGACTCTCCGCGTCTCGCTGCGTCATGCAGTATGAAAGCCCTGTATTCATTGGGATTTATCAAATTGGCGGAGGGGGAGGGATTTGAACCCCCGTTACCCTTGCGGGTAAACGTGATTTCGAGTCACGCGCATTCAACCGGGCTCTGCCACCCCTCCAAAATGCGTTCTCCACTGAATAAAGGACTTCACACCATACGAAAGCGGGTCAAGGACTGGCAAGCATATCTTTGACGGATGAAGATTGTAATGTGAAATGCCGTAGGGATAAGAGAAAGCGTTCCACGCCGCGGATCGCTATCCTTTGTGGTCCGTCCCAGAGGCTAATTGATTTTTGGCGGAAAGGCTGATATACAGGCATGCGAGGATTACGAAAGGACACATGCATACGACTCTCGTGAATATGAAAACTGTCGGACTTTGTCTCTCAGCGTTCCTGCTGGGTGGAGCCTGCCTGGCATCGGGTTTGGCGGGGTCTTCAGCCGCGCCGGTGCCGGCCGGGGCGGGGAGCAAGAAGGCCGAACTCACTTCCATCAAGGGCACCTACACGTTTGGAGGAAAGACGAGCGACTGGTCGGCCAAACTCACGGCGAAGGGGGAGGGCACCTATGACGCTGTCTACGCTTCCAGTTGGGGGGGGAAGCCCATGAGTTATGTCGGAACCATCAAGACCGACCTGAAGGAAACAATCAGTGGCACCGGCAAGGCGAGTGGAGGAGGGGCCAATGGTACCTTTGAGTTTTCCGGCAAATTTGGAAACGACGGCCTCGCCCTGTGCACCTACAAGGAAGTCAATGGTCGCCGTAGCGGTTCCCTGACGGTCGAGAAGCCTCAGGTCGGGCCATGAGGGGGCGAAAGGGTTGAGCAGCTGGATAGTGAGATGTCCGTTCCAACTTGGATGAGTCCGCCAGGAGATAAGTTTCCATTGCCTGGCCGATTGATCCTGCGGGCGTGTTGAACCCGGGTGTCTTGTTTGCACAGGAAGAAACCGATGGCATGAAAGCGATGCGATTGACAGGGATTCGGAAGATGGAAATGCATACGGTGCCCACTCCCGTGGTGGAGAAAGATACCGATGTGCTGATTCAAATGACACGGGTAGGCGTCTGCGGGTCGGACGTCCATTATTACACCGAGGGCAAGATCGGGTGCCAGGTGGTTCAATATCCTTTTACCGTCGGGCACGAGGGAGCCGGAGTTGTCAAGCAGGTGGGGGCGGCAGTCACACGGGTCAAGCCGGGTGACGCGATCGCCATTGAGCCCGCCATGTCCTGCTGGACCTGTGATCAATGCCTGGCCGGGCGTCCACATACCTGTCGGAAACTCCGCTTCCTGGGATGCCCAAAGCAGGCGGAAGGGTGTTTCTCTGAATACCTGGTCATGCCTGAAACCAGCTGTTTCCCGCTGCCCCCCTCCGTCACCGCCGATGAGGGTGCGTTGTCGGAGCCTTTGGCCATCGGAGTATATGCCGTTAAGGGATCCATTCCCATGCGTGGGGCGAAAGTGGGGATTCTGGGAGTGGGGCCCATCGGACTGAGCGTCATGTTTGCCGCCCGGGCACAGGGGGCGGAGCGCATTTACGTGACCGACAAGATTGACACCAGTCTACCCCTGGCCAGGAAAGCGGGCGCCGACTGGGGCGGCAATCCCGCCACCAGCGACGTGGTGGCCGCCCTGTCCGGTTTGGAGCCCGCTCAGTTGGATGTCGTGTTCGAGTGTTGCGGCCAGCAGGACGCGTTGGACCAGAGCGTGGAAATGCTCAAGCCGGGCGGGAAATTGATGGTTGTCGGTATTCCGCCGACGCTCGACCGGGTGGCCTTCAAGATCGACAAATTGCGCCACAAGGAGCTTTGTATCCAGAATGTAAGACGCCAGAATCATTGCGTCCAACCCACCCTCGACATGATCGCCCGCCGCGAGGTTGATGTGACCATGATGGTCACCCACCGTTTCCCTTTCAGTCAGACTCAGGCCGCTTTTGATCTGGTGGCAGGTTATGGGCAGGGCGTGATCAAGGCCATGATCGATTTCTAATCAGGTTCCCATGACTGATATTTCAAAACTGGAAGCGGAGCTCAACGATTTCGATGGGGGGAACCCGGCATCCGGCGCCTTGAAAGTGATCATCGCGCCCTGAATTTCATGGGACTAACAAAATCACGGGGGACGACGTGGTGTTCCTGAATGCCGCAGGTGATACGGTTGAGGGGCGGCGCAAACCAACGGGCGAAAAGCCGATGTACCTGAAATTCTTCAAGGACCGGCCGGATGTGTGCTCCGTAATCCACTGTCACCCCCCCCGGTGTGTGTGCCGCCGCCATCATGAGGGATCCGGGATTTCTCATGCGCCCCTTCTTCCCGGAAACCACGACCGAGGTGGGCCCTGTCCCCGTGGTTCCCTACGGGCAATCCCTGACGCAACAACTGGCTGGTAACTTTGCCCCGTTCCTTAAGAAATACAACAGCTTTATCATGGAAAACCACGGGTTGGTCACGATGACACGCGGGGATATTTACTGGTCGTTGCTGACGGTGGAACTCTTTGAAAGCACCGTTGACTCCCTGCTTCGGGCGCTGGCCGCCGGCACGCTGAAGGAGCTTTCCCGCGAGGCGGTGCGGGACTTGAGTGAGATCATGAGAATCCGGGATCTACCGCTGTTTGGCGCGCCCGGCGTCAATTCATCCCTGGAGGAATTGTATTTCTGATCATAAGACCGGGGGTGTTCAATAGCATCACACCCGTGCTGCCTCCCGAATGCGCGACAGCACGAAGGGGAGGACATTCCGGACAGCGGGGGTTAGCTGAGTGCCGAGAGTGTGCGCGTCGGTGACTTCGACGGCAAAAATGCGGACGCGTGCGGGCATGTCCAGCCCCAGTTGCCGGCCCAGCGCAAGTGTCTCGCCGACGCCGAGGAAATGCGGGGTTCCGCCCGCCAGCCGTTTCAACCCGTCGGCATCCAGTTCATGCAGGGTGCCCGCGGGGGCCGTGCGGGTCTGGATGGCGTCCACCAAAATCACCTCGCGGTATCCGGTGAGGTGATCCAGCAGTGCGAGTCCCATTTCCTGGGTTTCCCTGACCTCCACGTGGGGGTCGCCGGCCAAGTCGACACTTAACTGGCGCGCGACCAACAGCCCCACGGCATCGTCGGTAAGAATGTCGTTGCCGAGGCCAAGAATCAGGATTTCAGGAGCGGATTGCCCATGATCCGGCATCACTCATGCTCCAGTTTTTGAACCAGGCGGTGCTGTGCGTCGTAGATGGAGGCTATCAGGGGCATATGGCCCGGCAGGCTATGGGTGGCGCACCCGAGACACGGATCATAGGCTCGGAAGGCCATCTCGACCCGGTTCAGCAGGCCCTCGGTGACATGCCCACCCTTGATCAGGTCCTTGGCGGCACGTTCGACGCTCATCGCGATGCGCGAGGCGTTGTTGCCGGTGGCCACCACCATGTTGGCCATCCGGATCAGGCCCTTCGCGTCGGTCTCATAGTGGTGGAACAAGGTTCCGCGCGGGGCCTCGACGACCCCCATGCCGACCGACGGGACGCCGGTCGGGACGCGCCGGATGTCGGGGCTGGTAATCTCGGGGTCGTTGATGAGCTCCTCGAGGCGCTCGGCGGCGTAGATCATTTCGATGACGCGGGCCCAGTGCGTGGCGAGCGTATGATGAACCGGCTTGCCTCCCAGGACCTTGAAGAATTCCTCGTAGGCGGCCTGGGCTTTGGGCGTGGCCATGCCGTCCGCGGCATTCAACCGCGCCAGCGGGCCGACGGCATAGATGCTCGAGTCCGGCCCCTCTACGAATCCCTTCCAGCCCCGCGGCTTGAGGAACGTGAACTTCATGTAACTCCACGGCTCCACATGCTCGGCGACATAGTCGCGGTATTCCCGCGCGGTGAACTTGCAGACTTCCTTCCCGGTGCAATCCACCACCCGCAGTTTGCCGTCGTAGAAGTTCACCCGGTTCCGGTCGTCCACCTGGCCCATGTAGCAGGTCTTGTGGGTGTAGGCATCGGAGGTGATCATCTTCACGTACTCCGGGTTGGCCAGGACGATCTGCCTGAAGACGGCCAGGGTCCACTCCGCGAACTCGACACCGTCCCTGGCCAGGTCCTTGAACGTCTGCAGGTCCTCCGCCTTGAGCCCCTTGCTGACGCCGCCGGGCAGCCCCAGCACGGGATGAACCACCTTCCCACCGAAATAGGCGGTAATCTCGCGGATACGTTGGCGCATGGAGATGACCTTTTTGCCGGCTTCCAATCCCACCTTCTGGATGACGCCGACGATATTGCGCTCCGCAGGCGGCGCATCGGGACCGACAATGAAGTCAGGCCCGCCCAGCACAAAGAAATGCAGGGCGTGGTCCTCCAGGGTGAAGGCGCTGTAGACCAGTTCCCGGATCTTGCGGCCGGCGGGGGTCGGCTCGACCTGATACAGGTCGTCCAGGGCCTTGGTCGCGGCCATGTGATGGGCTGTCGGGCAGACGCCGCAGATACGGCTGGTGATCTGGGGCATATCCTCGGCCGGACGCCCGATGCTGAAGACTTCAAAACCGCGCAATTCGGGCACCTGGAGATAGGCGCGTTCGACATCGCCCTTGCTGTCGAGGAAGATGTCAATCTTGCCGTGGCCTTCCAGTCGCGTGATGGGATTGATGGTGACGCGGCGCCGCACCCCCTGGTAGGAGGCGTTGGCCATCGCGGCGCCGGTGTTCCATGCTTTTTGTGTTTCGGGATTCATCGTGTCATCCTTTTTGATCCGGCGGCAGGTTGATCTTGCGGCGCAGGATACTATCGGCCAGTCCATAGCGGTAGAAGGTTCCGACGGGGTCGGGGATGCCTGAAAGCGTGGCGTCGATCTCATCCACCTCCTTGGCGGCGATATTGGAACACAAGGAGGACAACATTTTCGCCCCCTGGTCATGAACGCGGGACGTTCCCCCGAAGCAACCGGTGCAGGGCATGCCGCCTTGCGTGCAGGCCGCTTCGCAGCCGGCACGTGTCGCGGGACCCATACAGACCACGCCCTGCGCAAGGAAACATTTCTCGTCCATCAGTTTCAGGTGCGGACGGGTAAACGTGGTGAAGTCCCACTTGTCGGGCTTGGTGTCCTTGCGCGAGCACTCGTCGCACAGGGCATGGTCGGGGGCGATGACCGACCCTTTCGGGGGCAACTTGCCCTCGAGGAGGGCGTTCACCGCCAGTGCGGTGAGCTTGGGTGTCGGCGGGCACCCGGGCACGTAGTAATCCACGTCCACAACCTGGGCGAGGGTCCTCACAACATTGTGCAGGCGGGGCAGATGCAGGGAGTGGCCTTCGTCCGTGGTTTCCGTCAGGGGGCGGGTTTTCCCTTCATTCACCACGGTGGGTGCGCCCTCGTAATTGAACGCGAGAATCTGTTCGCGGGGAAACTGGTTGGCCAGGCCCGGTATGCCGCCGGTGCAGGCGCAGGCGCCGTAGGCGATCAGAAACTGGCTTTTGCGGCGCAACAGGCGCGCCATCTCCTCCTGCTCGGTCGAGCGGATCGCGCCGTTGAGCAGGGTTGCCGTGATGGATTTATCAGGCAGGGCCTCGATATCCGAGTACTTGAAATCCATCGCCACGGGCCAGAGCACGATGTCCACCTTCTCGACCACGCCGAGGATGTTCTCGGCGAGATCGACGACGGTTTCCTCGCATCCGCCGCACGAGGCACACCAGTAAAACGCGACCTTGGGTTTAGACATGGGCAGCCTCCCGGTCTCCGGCATGTTGGGCACAGGGTTCAGCGCCGGATTGCCCCGCCTCGATGCCCTTCGCAAACGGCTCCATTTCCAGGTTCCATTCCTCGATTTTGCCGGGAATCCCCAGCGGCCCGAGTCGGCGCACGGTCTCCGTCATCTGGTTGATGACCGTTTTCACCTTGTCCCCCTCCGCCGCCGAGATCCATTCCAGCCGCAGCCGCTCGCTTTCAATCCCCATATCCTGGACCATCCTTGTCAGGAGTTGAAAGCGGCGCAGGCATTTGGTGTTCCCCTCGACATAATGGCAGTCCAGGGGATGACAGCCGCCGATCAGCACGGCATCGGCCCCCTTGGCCAAGGCGTCCAGGACGAACTGCGGATCGACACGTCCCGAGCACATGAGCCGGATGACGCGCACATTGGGGGCGTATTTCAGGCGCGAGACGCCGGCCAGATCCGCCGCCGTGTAGGTGCACCAGTTGCAGAAGAACGCGACAATCCGGGGATTCCAGTCGTTAGTCATGGGCCAGTACTCCCTCTATTTCGCTGAAGATTTCATCGTCCTCGAACAGATTCTGGACGATCGAGCCCGAGGGACAGGCCGCGACACACGTGCCGCAGCCCTTGCAGAGTGCTTCGTTGATCACGGCCTTCTTTTTGGCGGCGTCGAAGGTGATGGCCGTGTAGGGGCACAACGGAATGCAGGACTTGCAGCCGCAGCAGTCCTCGTCGAGGATGAAGGCGGTATTGGGTTCCTGCGCGATGTGCCCCTTGTCGATGAGCGCCAGTGCCTCTGCGGCCGCCGCGCCGGCCTGGGCCACGGTGTCGGGGATGTCGCGCGGGCCCTGGCAGCACCCGGCGATGTAGATCCCGTCGCTGAAGGTGCTGACCGGCGCGAGTTTCGGGTGGCGCTCCAGGAAGAAGCCCTCCGAGCCGCAGCTCATGTTGAAGAGGCGGCGGACATCCTGCGCGTCGCTCTTCGGCTCCAGCCCGGTCGCCAGCACCACCATGTCGAACGGGATGCGCCGGACCGTTCCGGCCAGGGTGTCCTCCACGCGGACGACCAGCTTGCCTTCCTCTTCCGTCGTGACCGCCCAGTCGGTGACTTCGCCGACCCGGCCCCGGATGAAGTGGACGCCTTCCTCGAGCAGTTTGTCATAGAACTCCTCGTAGCCCTTGCCCGGGGTGCGCATGTCGATGTAGAAGTTGTAGAGTTCCTTCAGCAGGTGCGCCAGCTTCAGGGAATACATGCAACACACCCGCGAGCACCACCGGTTCGTCTTCTGGTCGCGGCTGCCGACGCAGTGGATGATGCCGATGGATTTCGGTTCCCGACCGTCGCGCATGACCACATGGCCCGAGGTCGGGCCGGAGGCGTTCACGAGGCGTTCGATTTCCAGGGCGGTATAGACATTCGGGTATCGGCCGTATCCATATTGGGGTATCCGTGCGGCGTCGAAGGTCTGGAACCCGGTGGCGATGATGATGGCGCCGACCTTGACCTCCACCAGGGTCTCCTGCTGCGTGAAGTCGATCGCCTGCTTCTCGCCGCACGCGGAGACACAACTCTTCTTGCACTTGTTGGTCAGGACGCCGTCCTTGAAGTTCAGGCAGACCTTGGGGTCGATGGCCACCACCTGCGGGGTTGCCTGGGGGAAGGGGATGTACACGGGCTTGCGCTTGCCGAGGCCCTCGTTGAACTCGTCGCGGAACTTCGGTTCCTTGTAGACGCAGTTGGCGATGCACTCCTGGCAGCCGGTGCACAGGTCCTCCTTGATGTACCGCGGCTTGCGCCGGATGGCGACGGTATAGTTGCCCACGTAGCCGTCCATCCTGGCCACCTCGGAATAGGTCATCAGGGTGATGTTGGGGTGGGAGCCGACCTCCGACATCTTGGGCGTGAGGATGCAGGCGGCGCAGTCCAGGGTGGGGAATGTCTTGTCGAACTTCGCCATGTGGCCGCCGATGGAGGGCTCGCGCTCGACCAGGTAAACCTTCTTGCCGGCGTTGGCCATCGTCATGGCCGCGTGGATGCCCGCAATGCCGCCGCCCACGACGAGGACATCGGGATGGACGGGGATCTGCTTCACTTCGAGGGCCTTGTGCTTGGCGACCCGCCGGATGGCGGCGCGCGACAGCGCCAGGGCCTTCTCCGTCGCCTCCGCCTTGTCGGTATGGACCCAGGCGTCATGCTCGCGGATGTTGACCATGTGGAAGTAGAACCGGTTCAGCCCGCCGGCTTCCACCGCGCCCCGGAAGGTCTTCTCGTGCAGCAGCGGGGAGCAGGAGGCCACGACGACCCGGTTGAGTTTGAACTCGGCAATGTCCTTCCGGATCAACTCCTGGCCGGGGTCGGAACACATGTACTTGTAGTCGCGCGAAAGCACGACGCCCGGCAATTTGCCGATAGCCTTTGCCACGGCCGGGCAGTCCACCATGGCGGCGATATTGGAGCCGCAATGACAGATGTAGAAACCGATCCTAACTTCCTGGCTGTCTCGGTTGTCCATGTGAGTCACTCCGCCGGGCTGGGAGCCGGTACTGGTTTCATCGGGATGAATCCCCGGTGCAGGCCCAATTCACGTTCGTTCATGTTGAAAGCCAGCCCCATCAGCTGGGTCAGATAGACGGTGGGAATTCGGACCGCTTCCCATTTCGCGGCGATCTTGTCGTGATAGGAATCCAGATTGAACTGGCAGAGCGGGCAGACGGTGGCGATCACGTCCGCCTTGCGCCGCAGCGCCTCCTTGAGGATGAGGTAGGAGCAGTGCAATCCCGGCTCCGGCAGGGTTCCTGTCAGACTTCCGCCGCAACAGCGCGTCTTCAGCGGGAAGGGGACCACGGTACAGCCCAGCACCTCGAGCAGGCGGTCCATGGTGGTCGGATTGTACTGGTCGTCGAAGGTGGCATAGGGCCGCACGATCTGGCAGCCGTAGTAGGGGGCAACCTTGAGTCCCGTCAGCGGGCGTGTGACCCGCTTCCTGATGGCGTCCAGGCCGATCGTGTTCACCAGCACGTCGAGCGGGTGGCGGACGGGCTGTGTGCCCTTGCAGGTCAGGCCCCCTGCCTTCAGGGCCTTCTGGATGGCACCGTTGACCGAGGGGGATTCCTTCATGTAGTGCTGGGTCTTGTTCAGCACCAGGTAACAGGCGTTGCAGGGGGCGAGCAGTTCCTTGTGGCTGGTTTTTTCGGCCAGGGCGAGGTTGCGCGAGGCGATCACGCAGGCCCGCACCTCGTCCACCGCCATATAGGCCGTGGCGCCGCAGCAGTTCCAGTCGTCCAGTTCCTCCAGTTCCACATCCAGCGCCCGCAGCACCGGGAGGAGGGACTCCTCATAGGCGCGCCCGCTCCCCTTGAGGGAACAACCGGGGAAATAAGAGAACGTCGTCATTTAGTGCCCTCCCCCGCGGGCAGGCGCGGGCTTGCCCGTGTTGTCATGCAGCGTATCGATGGTCACCTTGTCCACGGTCTTCAGCATGCGGTTGAGTTCGTCCTTCCGCTTGATGGATTCCAAGTGCAGGGGAAACCGCCCGCGGCTGAGAAGGCCGAGCCCCAGCCGCCACATTCCGAAGGCCCTCCACCAGGTGCTCTTGAGGAACATGATGGCGGCCAGCACGTTTTCCGTCACACGTCCCTGTGTCTGGGCCATCTTGTTGAATTCCTGGGCGAGGATGGGGATGGGGAAGCGGCGGGGATAGATGTGTTCCTGGATGGCGCGCTGTTTCAGTTCGTACATGATGTCGGTGATGCGGATCTTGCGGGGACACTCCACCGTGCAGGAATAACAGGAGGCGCAAAGCCAGATGGTGTGGCTGCGCAGAACCTTGTCCTTGAACCCATCCCGGGTGAGCCCGATGATCTGTCGCGGGGAGTAATCCATGTAGGTGCTGAGGGGGCAGACTCC
>CAYOQM010000079.1:3957-10841 GCA_964406065.1 uncultured Verrucomicrobiota bacterium | reverse complement strand
TCGCCAGCTACGATTCCGTGCCGGCGGCGGTTGCCCAGAAGATCATCATGGCGGCGGCGAAAGTGAAGGAGGAGGAGCAGGAATAAGCCTGGCCGGTGAACCCTTTTGCTTCATCATGGCGGCGTTGCGATTTGTGTCCCCGGATCTGCGGGGTGGATCGCGAGTCCGGCCAGCTCGGATACTGCAGAGCGGGTGCAGCGGTGGAAGTCTACCGGTACGGGTTGCATTACGGCGAGGAGCCCCCGATTTCGGGGACGCAGGGGTCGGGAACGGTGTTTTTCAGCCGCTGCACGTTGCGGTGCCTGTTCTGTCAGAATTATCCCTGGAGCCAGGAGGGTCAGGGACGGACTGTTGATGTGGACGGTTTGGCGGATATGCTGGTCTCCCTGGTTAATCAGGGATGTCACAACTGGAATCTGGTGAGCCCGACGCCCTGGCTTCCCTGGATTTACGAGGCGTGGCAAAAGGTGACAGCGGACGGCATGAGCCGGCCCATCGTCTACAACACCAGCGGGTTCGAGCGGGTGGAGCAGGTGCGGGCCATGGCTGGATGGGTGGATGTTTATCTGACGGACTTGAGGTACGCGAAGAAGGAGTCGGCAGCGGCCGGTTCCGATAGCGCGGCTTATGTGGAGCAGGCCAGACTGGCGTTATTGGAAATGTGGCGCCAGACTGGGACACTGAAGACGGACGACGGGGGAATCGCGAGCCGCGGAACGATATGCCGGCTGCTGGTTCTGCCGGGACGGGCGGAGGAAGCGGTCGCCAATCTGGAATGGCTGGCGCGGACAGTGGGGACTGAAATCCCCGTGAGTGTGATGGCGCAGTATACTCCGGCCTACAAGGCCGTGAAGGAATCGCCTTGGGATCGGCGCCCGACGTCGGATGAATACGGGCGCGTAGTAGAGGCGGTGGAAGAGCTTGGTTTTTCGGAGGGGTGGGTGCAGGAGTATGAGACTCCGGCTCCGGACAGTTTGGTGGGATTTAACATGAGCCCGGGATGACCGGGACGGTAAGCATGAGAACAGAAAGGGTAAAGCGATGAGCGGTCATAGTAAGTGGAAGACAATTCAGCACAAGAAGGGCGCGGCGGATGCCAAGCGCGGCAAGATCTTCAGCAAGATGGCGAAGGAATTGATGGTTGTGGCCAAGGCGGGTGGGGGGAATCCCGACGCCAATGCTACATTGCGCAACCTGATCGTCCGCTGTAAGTCGGTCAGTATGCCCAACGACAACATTGATCGCGCGATCAAAAAGGGAACCGGGGAACTGGCGGCCGACATCATGGAGGAAATCACCTATGAGGGGTTTGCCGACGGCGGCGTAGGTGTTGTGGTTAAGGTGCTGACCGACAACAAAAATCGTGCAGCCGCAGAAATCAGGCATATTTTCTCCAAAATGGCCTCGGGGTTTGCCTCCCAGGGAGCCGTGTCGCGCGGATTCAAGCGGCGCGGCCAGATCTTTGTCGACGCCAAATCTGTCGAAGAGGACAACTTGATGGATATCGTCCTTAATGCCGGTGCCGAGGACATGAGCCGGGACGGGGAACAGTTCGAGATTTTGACAGATCCCTCGGCATTTGCCGGAGTGATGGAGGCGCTCGAGAAGGCCGGCATCAAGGCTGAGGATTCCGAAATCCGTCTTGTTCCCGAAACGTATGTCCCCGTGACCGAGAAGAGCGTAGCCAAGTCAGTCATGAAATTCGTCGAGACACTCGAGGACAACGACGATGTACAGAATGTGTACACGAATATGGACATGGATGATTCCCTGATTGCCGAACTCGAGAAGGAATAGGATTCATCGATATGCGCGTGCTGGGGATAGATACATCGCTACGCTCGACAGGTGTGGGGGTGGTTGAGTCACTGGCAGGGAAAACGCTCGCCCTGGAATACGGTCGGATTCATAATCTCGACCGTATTGCCTTGTCTGAATGCCTTCGCCGGATTGACGGGGGGGTCCGTGAGATCATTGCCCGCACCCGGCCTGACGTGGCGTCCATCGAGGATATCTTCTTTGCCAAGAACGCCCGTACGGCGATGGTCCTGGGCGAGTCCCGCGGGGTGGTGATTGCGGCCTGTGCCTCCTGCGGGATTCCCGTGTATGAGTATGCTCCACGTCGGGTCAAGCAGTCCGTTACGGGGTCAGGCTCCGCCGAGAAACAGCAGGTACGCAAGATGATCATGGTTCTGCTGGGGTTGAAAACAGATCCGCAGGAGGATGCCGGCGACGCCTTGGCAATTGCCCTGTGCCACTTGAACAGCCGGTCGACGGCGGCGGAATTGCAGCCGAAGCCGATTTGACAGGGAGATTCTATGATCACCTTTCTTGAAGGTCGTATTGAGGACAAACAGCTAACCCATGTGGTGGTGAATGTCGGGGGAGTGGGGTATGAGGTCATCATCTCCCTCACCAGTTATGACCGGCTGCCTGCCGCTGGCGAGGTGGCTCGCCTCTTGACCTACGACCTTGTCAGGGAGGATGACCATGTTTTGTACGGCTTCATGACGACAGATGAGCGTCGGGTATTCACGCTGTTGCTGTCGGTTTCCGGAATCGGCCCCAAGACGGCCCTGGCTGTCCTGAGCGGGATGAGTGTGAGGGAATTGAAGGTGGCCATCAAGGACGCTGATATCAAGCGTCTGAGTTCCATTTCCGGGATCGGCAAGAAAACCGCGGAGCGCATGGTTGTGGAGTTGCGTGACAAGTTTGGAGCGGGTGAAATCCTCGAGGCGGCTACGGGCGGCAGACCGGAAACGGAATCCGATATCAGGTTGCGGGACGCGGTGCTGGCCCTGATCTCGCTGGGCTACAAGCGCGCCGAGGCGCAGGAGTTGGTGCTCAAGGTTTCAGCGCAACCCTCCATGATGGACGCCGATGTGGAAACTCTAGTCCGCAAGGCGTTGGCGAAATAGTGTCCTTAGCGCGGGAGACGCCCAGGGCCTCAAGTGGGTTTCCTTGCCGGATTAATACGCATTCTTGCTGGCGGACAAGGTGCGGATCAGGATCTTGAAATCAAATGACAACGACCAGTGCTCCAGGTAATAGAGGTCATACTTGATGCGTTCCTCGATGCTGGTATTGCCTCGCAATCCATTGACCTGGGCCCAGCCGGTCATTCCCGGCTTTGAGATATGCCGCCGCATATAGCGGTCAATGTCCTCCTTGAACTTCTCGACGAAATGTGGGCGTTCCGGGCGGGGGCCCACCAGGCTCATATCACCCCGAAGCACATTCCAAAGCTGGGGGAGTTCGTCAATGTTGGTGTTCCTCAGTAAAGCCCCGAACCGGGTGCGCCGCGGATCGTTTTCAATCGCCCAGACTGGGCCCGTTTCCTTTTCCGCGTCGTGTCGCATGGTTCTGAGCTTGTAAATCGAGAACTCGCGGCCATTCTCGCCGCAGCGCTTCTGCTTGTAGAAAACAGGGCCCGGCGAGGAGCGCTTGATGAAGATGGCGACAACGGCGAGGAACGGGGCGATGAGCAGGAGTCCAATCAAGGCGCCGCTGAAATCCTCCAGCCGCTTGAGTACCCGGTTCCAGAAATAGTCCAGTGGCCATCGGCTGACTCCCAGCAGGGGGATATCGTCGATGGTCTGCATGTCGATACTACCTGTCATGATATGGAACATGTCGGGAACCATGTTGAAGGCAATGATGTTGCGCTCGCAGGCAAGAATGATCTCCAAGACCCGCTGGTGGCCGATATTGCTGTCGCTCAGGATGATCTGGTCGGCGGGATGCGTGTCAAGGATGGCTTCCAGGTCGGTCAACTCACCCCGGATGAGGTAACCGGGAATGGCCGGGTCGGGGTCTGCGGCGCTGGTCCGAATGAAGCCCATGACCCGGGAACGGAGGCGTGGGTCGGATTCCAGTCCGCGCTTGAGATGAACGGCCACGGAATCCGTTCCGACAATCAGAATGCGCTTGGATAAGTTTCGTCCCCGGGCAATCCTGATTTCCATGCGGAACAGGATCAGGCGTTCCATCATCACCAACAGCAGGATAGAGGCAAACGCGATGACAATGGTAAGGCGGGAAATCGGCGGCTCGGTGCGGAACGAAAAGGCCAGCGCGATGGTGAGTACCATGCCGATTCCGATGGCCCGGATCAATCGGGGGATTTTGCCGGAAAAACTCCCCAATTGGGGGCGTACGTAGAGTTGCAGGGCCCGGAAAATGAGCAGGAAAAGCAAGGTAGCGACGGCGGAACCCCAACTGTACAGGAAAATAAGGTTTGGGGGCCAACTCTCGACCGGGATGAGTCCGCTGTTGAAGCGAAGCCAAACGGCGGCCATGAAACCGGCGAAAACAGCCACCGCGTCGGCCACTACGGCCAGACCGCTCGTCAGGGCATCCATGGTGTCGCGTACGCGCATTCCGGATGAACTCACGCCGGGCTGTCGTTGATACTGATGGTGACGCTCCACTCTTTGGCCAGCCATCCAATGAACTCGGCCTGCTCATGGGGGAGCGTGTCGGCCAGCGTTTCGGACAGAACTGTACCAATGATTAACTCCCGGGCTTCGGGGTTGGTGATCGTCTTCAGGAACACCTTCAGTGAACTCCGGTCTGCGAAACGGCTTTCCGCCTCTTCTGCCAGCGCGTGAAACGTGTCCTCGCCCAGCTCGTCGGCGATGTCCTCGACCTGTGCGACCTCCTGGTCGGTGATCGTACGGTCGCTGATGACGGCGACTTCCGTCAGGGCGACAAGCGCAAGTTGTTCATCATGGGAAAGATTCTTCAGGGCCACGGGCCACCATCCTTTCTATTCGTACCACTCTATCATGCTTTAAGAGGGACTGCATCATCTGAATCGGGGCTCATTCAAGGAATTGTATTTCGGTTTCCAGACGGATTCCCGATAGGCGAAGGACCTCATCGCGTGCCTTTTCAAGAATGGCCCTGACATCGGACGCTGTAGCGCCGGGGCCGGTAACGATGATGTTGGCGTGGCGCTCGAGGATGGAAGCACCGCCGATGGAAAACCCTTTCAGCCCCGCCTGTTCAATAAGGTGTCCGGCGTGTTTGCCGGGCGGATTCTTGAAGATCGATCCTGCCGAGCGCAATCCCCTCATCCACTCCCTGCGCCGGGCAATCTCATCCCGTTGTGCGCGCGGGGTGGTGTCGTCGACGGGAACCAGTCGAAAGGCTACTTCGAGGACAATTTGATCCTGAAGGGCGGGGCAGGAGCGATACCCAAAGTTGAGGGTGTCGGGGCTCAGCGTGCAGATCCGGTTGTCTGGGTCAAGGCAGCGTACCCAGGCAATGGATTCCGCAACGGCATGCCCCCAGGCGCCAGCGTTGCCGCGAACTGCTCCTCCGACGGTGCCCGGGATCGACTCCAGAAACTCAAGGCCGGATAATCCGTGTTGTCCGGTCCAATTTATCAGTCTGGTAAGCGAGGCTCCTGCTCCCGCAACGATGAGACCGTCCCGCTCGGAGATGTTCTTGAAACTTTCACCCGACAGGCGCGTCACGACCCCCCGTACTCCAAGATCGCTGACCAGTATATTGCTGCCCCCGCCGATGATCCGGAAGGGAATTGATTCCCGGCGGGCCCAGGCGGCGATATTGAGCAGGTCGGGCTCGGTGTTGACCTCCATCCATAAATCGGCGCACCCGCCGACGCCCAGTGTGGTGTGCCGGGCCATCGGTTCCCTGCCTTTGATCAGGGTTGACTGAAGGTCAATCTCGCGAATGGCGCGGCCGACAAGGGTGTCGAGATCCTGCACCCGCCGCCGGCCCAGTTCCTCCCGTGCCCATCCTCCAATGCGCTCGACATCCCCGGCTCCGATCACCAGAAAGAGGTCATCCAGCCGCATCTGGTCACGGCAGTATTGCCAGGCGTTCATCAGCGACGACGCCACGGAGACCCGCTGGAGACCGGCCTTCCGGCAATGGGCATAGAGATCCCAGATGGATCCCCCGGGCAACGGTGCTTCCGAGGCGGCGTAGACCGGACACAATACAACTTCATCGACGCCCTCGAAGGCGGCGGGGAAATTCGCCCCGAGCGCCAGGGTGCGGGTGTAGCGGTGTGGCTGGAATACCGCAAATAGACGACTGCGGTTGAGTTGTCTGGCGGTCTTAACCAGGGCGGCGATTTCAGAGGGATGATGGGCGTAATCGGAAATCACGACAAGGTCATCCCGCTCGATGATCCTCTCAAACCGGCGGCGTGGCAGGGTCACATGGGCGAGGGCCTCTCGGAGGAGGCCTGTATCCAGCCCGTATTCGATCCCGACGGCCATGCAGGCCAGCATATTGAGCACATTGTGGCGGCCTGGCGCCGACACGGTGAATGAACCCAGTGCCTGCCCTCGGAACAGGACATCGAACCGACTGGAGGTGGCGGCTTCTTCCGTGATGAAGGCGCGCAGGGAGGCTTCTGACGAAAACCCGTAAGAAAGGCCCAGGGGTTCGCCTGAACACACCCGGGCGGCCCGGGTGTCATCGATGCAGTAGATGATGCGGCGCCGGGTTTGCCGGACAAAGGAGCGGAAGCAGGCTTCGAAGGCCTCGATGCTGGCGAAATGTTCCATGTGGTCGAATTCGATGTTCGTGATGATGGCAACTTCAGGCTGGTAAAGCGCCAGGGTGCCGTCGCTTTCGTCGGCCTCCGCCACGGTGAGGCCCCCTGTTCCGATGCCCGCCACGCCACCCAGTACATCGACTTCCCCCCCGATGCAGAAAGAGGGGGCGAGACCGGCCCGGAGGAGCGTCTGGGCGATGAAGCTGGAGGTTGTGGTTTTGCCATGGGTTCCTGCCACAGCGATGGTTTGGTAGTTCTCCGAGATCATGCCCAGTACTGCAGCTCTTTTTTTCATGGCGACGCCCTGTTCCCTGAAATGGCGCAGTTCAGCATGCCCGGGTGGCACAGC
>CAYOQM010000079.1:0-3947 GCA_964406065.1 uncultured Verrucomicrobiota bacterium | reverse complement strand
TTTGCCATGGGTTCCTGCCACAGCGATGGAGGAGGTACCCGCGAGCAGGGCGGGCAGAACTTCGCCCCGCTTGAAAACAGGAAGCCCCCGAGCCAGAGCAGCCTTGATTTCATCGGAAGAGTCCGGTACGGCGGCACTTCGAATGACCCAGTCCACGTCTTCGTTCAGATGAGCCGCGGAGTGCCGCTCACTGACAGGGATGCCGCGTTCCCGGAGCCAGCAGGCGAGCCGGTTGACCATCAGGTCGCATCCGCTGACACGGAAGCCGCGCGCCTTGAGCAGTAAGGCCAGCCCCGCCATCCCCACGCCGCAAATCCCGGCAAGATGGACATGCCCGGTGCCAGTGACCAGTTTATCTCGCAGTATGGTGTTTCCTGTATGCATTCCAGGCAGACACCATAATCGCTTTGACACAGCGGGGCAAGAATTCAAGCTCCGGCGCCATTTGGAGGCGCCATTTGGAGTTGTGTTGTCATTTCCGGTTTTATAAAGTTCACGCCAGTTTCAGACGAACACTGAGGAATCCCATGAGCCAGAAAAACGATGAAATCCTGACCTATCACCTGGGGGGCAAGGTGGGGATGCGAACCACCAAGCCGTTGGCCGGTCCGGCGGATCTTTCCCTTGCCTATACGCCCGGAGTGGCCCTGCCGGTCAAGGAGATTGCCCGGGAACGTGAAAATCTCTTCCGTTACACCGCAAAGGAAAATCTTGTGGCGGTCGTGTCTGATGGGACGGCCATCCTCGGACTGGGGGATCTCGGCGCCGAGGCCAGCATTCCGGTCATGGAGGGGAAGGCCGTTCTGTTTAAGGCGTTCGGGGATGTCGACGGTTGGCCGGTGCCGGTTAACCATTGCCGCCAGGATGGGCGCAATACCGGAAAGACCGATCCCCGGCGCGTCATTGACGCGGTGATGGCGATTGCGCCCATGTATGGCGGAATCAATCTGGAGGATATTGCGGCACCCGCCTGCTTTGAGATAGAAGATACGCTGGACGCCATGCTGGACATTCCGGTGTTTCATGACGACCAGTGGGGCACCGCCGTCATTACTCTCGCGGCCACTCTGAATTACTGCCTGCTTTCCGAGCGCCGCCTGGACGACCTTAAAATTGTCATCAATGGAGCCGGAGCCGCGGGAATGCGTATTTGTGAAATGCTCAAGGCCGCCGGTGCCCGTACCGTTATCCTGTGCGACACCAAGGGCGTCATCCGCATCGATCGCGCCGATTTGAGCGGGAAGAAGAAGGAGCATGCCGTCAGGACCACCGACAGCACCCTGGCGGAGGCCATGAAGGGAGCCCATGTCTTTGTGGGAGTTTCGGTGGCGAATTGCGTGAAGCCCGAACAGGTCCTCTCCATGGCGTCGTATCCCGCCATTTTTGCCATGGCCAATCCGGACCCCGAGATCCGTCCGGAAGAGGTGGCCGCCACGCTGGGCGGGAAGCCGTTTATCATGGCAACGGGACGGTCCGACTACCCGAACCAGATTAACAATGTGCTCGGGTTTCCCTTTATCTTCCGGGGTGCGCTGGATGTACGGGCCAGGACGATCAGCCTGCCCATGAAAGTGGCCGCCGCCACGGCCTTGGCCAGGTTGGCGCGGCAGCCGGTGCCCGCCGATGTCAGCCGGCTCTACGGGGTGGACCTGTCCTTTGGTCCCGGCTACATCATTCCGAAGCCGTTTGATCGCCGCTTGTTTGTCGAGGTGCCGGTGGCGGTGGCTCAGGCGGCCGTCGATTCAGGAGCCGCGCCTCAGCGCGATCTTTCGGGGTATCGCGCCAGCCTGCAGGAACGCGACAAGCGACGGACTTTCCTCGGTTCATGAGCGTGCCGTCCTCATTCCGCATAGGAGCGTTGGAATTCGATAGCCCGGTTCTTTTTGCTCCACTGGCGGGGTATTCAGATTTCGCATTTCGCCTGACCCTGAGGGAATTGGGCGGGGTTGGTTTGGCCTATACAGAGATGTTGAGCCCGTCGAGCCTGCTGCTGGGGAAAGCGCGAAAACTCAAGATGCTGATCGCCACCTCGGAGGCAGACAGCCCTCTGGGCTACCAGATCTACGGAACCCAGGCAGACACATTGGCGCGGGCTGCCGCTTGGTTGGCACAACACGGCGCGAAACTGGTGGATATCAACATGGGGTGCCCCCAGCGCAAGATTTCAACCCATGGCGCCGGTGCGGGGTTGTTGCGCAATCCTGCCGGGGCCGTCCACATTGCGGCTCAGGTTGTCAAAGCTGTTCCCATCCCCGTCACCGTCAAACTACGCCTTGGCTGGGATCTGCAGACCGTGGTGGCGCACGAGATGGTGCCCCGTCTTGAGGAAGTCGGAGTTGCCGCAATTACCATCCATGGCCGTACCCGGTGTCAGGGTTATACGGGACAGGCCGACCTGGCGCAGATCAGAAAAGTGGTGCAGTCAGCCTCCCGGATTCCCGTTATCGGCAATGGGGACGTGACGTCGCCGGTTGCCGCCCGGGCTATGTTCAACGAAACAGGATGTGCGGCCATCATGATTGGTCGTGGCGCCATGAAGAATCCGTGGCTGATCCGGGACATCCGCAATGACCTCGGGGGTCTGCCTCCTGAACCGCCTCCCAACCGTGAGGATTGGGTACGCTTTGGACTCGTTCATTTCGACCGGATGGTGGATCTGTACGGGGAGCCCGGAGCCACACTGCTGTACCGGAAATGGATTCCGCAATATTTGCGCAGGTTGCTTGCAGGCCGACAGCATCTGGTGTCCATGATGATGATCACGGAAGCGCCGCTGATGCGGGCCGCCATTGAGGATCTTCACGCGCCCAGACCCCTTGAAGTGCCAGCGCGCCTGGAGGCGAAGACTGACGAGTTCGATGACGAGGAATCCAGGCTAGAGGGGAGGGGTTCCTTCAATCCGGACCCTGGCGGCCACGTGGAACCCTGAAGTCCGTCCTTCGGGACGGGCAGGCAGGCCAAAAAAAAGCACAGGGTTGTTGCCCTGTGCTGGTGATCACGCCGCCGGCCGTTTAGCCTTTGACGATCTTGTCTGACCGGATGCAGGAGGTGCACACCGTCTTGCGGAGCACACGACCATTTTCCTTCACGCGAATTCTCTGCAGATTGGGCAGAAATTTCCGCCGGGTGATGCCCGTTGTATGCAAGCCAATGCCGCCTTTGGCCTTGGCTAATCCATGACGCACTATACGGTTGCCCGTGCTCAGTGTCTTTCCGCAAACTTCCCATGCCCTGCCCATCGTCGTCTCCTTGAATTGATAGGGCGCAAATACTAGGCATCGGACCCCTTCCATGCAAGTAAAATGTCACACTGATCCCGGGACTCCGGAACTTCAGACGGCCGGCCGCAAGGCTGCGGGTTTGCCGAGCACTTCCATCGTTACAATCATCCGCCGCAGGGCGACGGGGTCGTGAAGGTCTCGGATGACAGGGGAATAATCTGACGGGAGAACGATTTTAACCGAACTTGCGAGACGCGGAAAAAAGGAGGGTTCCAGAATTCTCTCCGGAGCCTGCTCCATGATGGGTGCCGGTGTGGACAGCGGCGGCGCTGGCGGTTCCTTAAGGTGTGTGCGGTGCGCGGCGGGATGCCGATTGGGCTGAGAATGGACGCGGGAGGGTACGGGGGGGGGCGGGGGAGGCGCGATGGGTTGTGTCGCTGCCGGGGGATGGGTTGCTTTTTCAATCTGCTCAAAAAACTTCCGCAACTCATCCTGCGGGTCGGTGGGCGGCGCGGGCTCGCCGGGAATTGAAGGAGAGCCCGTGCCGTCTTTCTTCCTCGACAGTACCTGGGACACGATCCACACGATCACGGCGATGACGCCGATGATCATGTCCATGTTCGAGGCGGCTAGGGGGAAGAGGTTCAAGGCTTAACCCTGGTGAGGTTTCTGGGTTTCATGTCCTTCACCCGAGATGGTTTTACGCATATCAGTGTCGGATTGGAT
>CAYOQM010000078.1:879-10848 GCA_964406065.1 uncultured Verrucomicrobiota bacterium | reverse complement strand
CCCAAGCCTTAAGGATCGCCTCGTGAAACTCGTGATTGTCGAGGCAATGATAAGCGTTCGGTTTGCGTAACCCAACCGTTACCATGAGAACAATGGGCTGGTTGAACCGCTCGACAGGAACCGGATGGGCGGGGTGGCGGCGAACGGGTCGTTTAAGGTCACTCATAATTTCTCTCGGCTCGTCCCGCCAAGGCGGGATCACCCTCAAGTGTGTGTCACGACTGGATTAACCGACTACTTCAGCACATCGCTCTTGGTGTAAAGAAACTTGCCTCGACCCGTGGTTGGGATTTCCGCCATGTACTCCAGCTTAACCTCAACATCGCCTCCCATCATCTTTTTGCTCTGCTCTAGAGCTGCATCCATGCGAACTGCTGTGGCAGCATCAAACTTTGCGTTTTTTACTGCCTTTAAAATTATCCGATTTAGACTCACTTGATGAAATTGAAATTGATCCACGCCAACTAAATCATACATCAGTTTCACAAAATACTGACCATGCACTATTTTGCCGCCTGGCGTTGAGAAATTACCGAACGTTCGCCCAAGGGGGAATGTCATAAGTGGAGCGTGATTGCCACAGTCGCAATCTTCCTCCAACAAATCACCACGATCATCATTCCGATAGCGCAAGTACGGCATCGCAAAGTTATTAAGACTAGTCTGAATAAGATGACTTCCAGAACCATCCTGATTTGCCTCCACCTCCACCACCGCTGAGTCGGTGCGCAGATGCATCTTGCCGTGGGAGCATTCACAGGCAACATCAAGAATCTCCGTACTGCCATAAGTATTGTAAACCTTAGCCTGTAAAACCTGCTGTATGAATTCACGCTGGAAATCATAAAGAGGCTCAGCTGTTGAAAAAATCCCCTTGATGCCGTGCAACGATAATCCTGATTCATGCACCTGGCGGGCAAATAAGTAGATCGTGGAAGCATAGCCAAATAAGACTGTTGGGCGCACACGGGAAAGGCGTTCGCACCATCTCGTCACTCCTTCGGATGAAACATCAAACGCATTGAACCGATATAGACGGCTCACAGAAGCTTTGATTTCCGTTATAAAGGCGCCCGCATCAAGTTGAGCCTTACCAAACCCCCAGAATTGCGCGATGGGTTCACCCACTTTCCATCCGCACTCCCGGAAATTCCTTAACACCCCCGCATAACCAAGCTCTTCATACTCCTTGTGCCTGAAAAACGTTAGCGGTACTCCTGTCGAGCCGCCCGTATGGTGTATGAGCAGACGGTCTTTATAATTCCGCGCAATCATCCGCCCCCCTTCGCGCCTGACAATATCTTTTGTTAGAATCGGCAAGACTAATAGATCCCGCAGGCTCCTGACATGTTCAGGCTTGAACCCAATTTCTTGAAACATTTCCCGGTAGTACGGGACTTCCGCCTCGCAGTGCGCCAACAGTTCACGTAACTTGCGCAATTGCAGTTCCAAATGCTGTTCACGAGTCCATTTCTCACTACTGATCAACTCAGACAGATAGACATAAGAACGATCCCCTCGAAATCTGTAAGCTATTGGCGTAACGTATCGCCAGAATTCGTTACTCATCAACATGTTTACACTCCTGAATACAAGGCTCAATCCCTTACAACGTCTCGATAAACCCGCTCATAGCCATCAAGCATAGCTGTGAGTGAAAACTTCTCCGTAATATTCCGTCGCGCCGCCAGCCCCATGACCCGCCGCAAATCCCCATCCCCGACAAGTCGGTAAAATGCTTCTGCCAGTGCCCGCTCATCCCCTTTTGGTACAAGCAAGCCTTCCACTCCATTATTCACAACTTCCCGATTCCCTCCTACATCCGTGACCACAGAAGGCAAGCCGCAGGCCCCGGCTTCAAGAAGGGAAATAGACAACCCTTCAGTATCGGATGAGAGGCAGAAGATATCCATCGCATGTAGCCAGGGCCGCACCTCGCTTTGCATGCCGGTGATATAACACTGATCTTGAAGATTGTGACGGGCAATCTCGGCCTCAATTACAGGCCGGTCAGGGCCGTCACCGACGAGTATAAGAAAGACTTTAGACCATAGACCATGGACCATAGACCCATGTGATTGCTCTTCTGGAGGGCGAGGTTTATCCGAGCCGGGGACTAAAGACGGCTCACATGAAGTTCGCCCTCCAGGTGCTCCGCACTGGTCTATGGTCTTCTTTTGCACGACCCGTGCAAATGCTCGCACGAGGAGGGAGTAATTCTTCTCCGGTGACAGGCGACCTACACTGCCGATTACAATGGCGTCTGGTGGAACACCTAGGCTCGACCTTTTGGATTCATTTGAGCCAGTTGCGGCCTCTCGACATAACTCAATGGTCGCACGAGGCGTAAACCACCTTGTGCTTATCCCGTTAGGTATGACAATAGCCTTGCTCGCAGACACGCACCCCCTATCTACCGCGATCCGTTTGGAGTCCTCCGACACAATCACCACCGCCTTGGTCTTTACCGAAAGCAACCGCTTTAGAAGGCACACCCGCCACTTGTCGTGAAAACCCTGTCCATGCCATGTCGCCACCACCGGGGTGCCTGTCTGGAATGACGCCAGAACACCATAAAGATGAGCCACGGGATTGTGCGCATGAATCATGGAGATTTGATGGATTCGGACAAACTCACACAATCCACGCAGAAGCCGCCAATCAACAACAAGCAGCCCTACTTTCCGCCGACCGGCGAATTTTGCTTCAGCCACCACGCTCTCGTACAATTCCCCCTCTTCGTCCGTGCAGAAGATATACTGCGGAATTCCGGCCGCCCGCATACCACCCATGAGATCAAAGATCATCCGCTCCATACCGCCAGTTCTCAGACTGGTGACAATATGGCAGACCCTCAATGAGACGGACAAAGACTGCGATACCGGCGACACGCCGGTAACATAAGGGCACTTCACTCCTGCTTCTGTAGTAGCCGCCGTGTCGGCGGCATCTTCAGAGCACCACCGTTCATGTCCTGGGCGCATCTCGAGGTGGCCAACCCAGTTCTTGTGAGGCTCAAAGCCGAGGTATATACCCGGCCCGGCCATGCAGTTCTTGAACTCGTCCCTATTGGAGACAATTTCAACATCCTCAAGTCCAGGGTAGGGTGAATGCTCGCCACCCGCCAACAACCACCGAAAAAGCGGTAAGCGACGCGGATCGAACCCCATGAGCCGCGTACAGACCATATCCACAGCGGCTAAATTGACACCCGAAACGACCACTCCCGCCGGTTTTTCATCGGGATTGAGAGGGCCGTTACACTCCCCTCCAACAATCCCATCTACAACTGAGAACAGCCGCCGTTGAGGCGTATCGCGGATGCGACCCTCCCTGTCCCCATAGAGAACAATTCTGGCAATATCGGCAACCATACGCCAGCATGTATCGTTGCCGTACCAGTTCCCGCCGTACGTCGACCCTCCCTGGGGGGTCTGACGCAGGCCAACTTTCCGGAGCAAACCCCTCAGGCTGACATATATCGCGGAGTGGAAGAGAACATCGTGCAGACGCTCCAAAGCAGGATTATGGCTCCGAAAAAACAATTTCCGAATGAACCCCCTCGCATGAAAAACAGTGCTGTCCCCCACCGTCTGAAGATCAGGTGCCTCGTCCCCGCCCGTTTTCGGGGTGCCCAAGGTATAGTGCACAAGAAAATTCTTGTTCGTATTGATCCCCACCATTCCCTTCAGGTTTAGTGTCACCCCCACTTTCTTGTGAACTTTCAACTTCGGAATCGCAATCAGGGCATCACATGATAACGCCGACCCAGCAATGCAGTATCGATGAACACCGTTATGATGGTTCGCTCGAGTTTCCTGCGTTGCAGGATCAGATCCAAAGAAGGGTCCAGACTTCCCAAACAACGCGCTCTTCTCCCCAAGATCAAAGACGATATCACCGAGCGGATCGCCATCCAACGGCACGCGTTTGAATGCATATGCCCGCTCGCCAGCAGGACTTTGATATCGCCTGAGATCTTGAATCTCAAATCCGACCCCACTGCCATTGAAAACCTCGGCAATCTTGTCTAAACCCGTTACCTGCCGCAAGTGGGCGAAATCGCAATCCTCAACGGAAGCGTCGGCCACCACAATGCGCCCACCCACCCCCACCGCGATCCGGCAGTAGTCAGCAACCGCGCGAATGATGGAGGGATGAGTAATGACCGAGTATAGGTTACCGCCACCGTAGTGCCGATCAATTACAAGATTCGGCTTAATCACAACGGTGCCGCCCATAGGGACAATATCCCTCAAGGGGTTCCATTCCCGTGCCCCATAGTGTTCAACATCCAGGCCAAGCATAGCAAATGCCTGCCGCACCGCACGGTACCCTGGATTGTCAACTTGACTCAAGGGGCGGCCCTTGAATGGATATTCCGGATAGACCTCACTGGGATCGTAGGGGGGGATATCACAGTAGACCGCCTTGTCTTGAATCACCGCTATGGTTTGCTTCTCCATTATGATTACTACCCTCTTTGAAACAGTCTGAACCATCGACAGTCCACCGCTTAACAGCGGCGGCTACAAATCTGATCTCGTAGCCGCGCCGGTCACGGCGTGGATCTTCTTGTCCCTGTCTAGCCTATATTATCAACCCACTAATGATATCTTGCGGCGACTCGCCATCCACACAGATCCGCTTCCACAATGCATAATTCACGAGATTCCAGAACAGCATAGCTTTCTTAGGATCCCGACTGCGGAGCCCAGATATCTCCTTTTTCCCAACTACATCGGAAGCAAGTTTGGCAAGCGGATCAAACACGCCTCCTTCCAATGCCCAATCATCTCGCTTGACCCCGAACCCTGTCTTTCGCCGATTCAAAATAAAATCCGGAACCCCAAGTCTACTCGCTATGCTTTTGCGCAGGATATTCTCAGGCCCGCCTAATTTAATGGACCAGGGTATGGTCTGCACATATTGAAGAAAGCCCTCATCGTAAAACGGAGAGTAGAATGTTTTCCCGCTTCCGGCAGCGATTGCTGACCAGAGCGCCAACGTCGCCTCTTCATCACCAAGCAAAGAATAGAGCGCCCATACGTCATAAAGTGACTCTGTCCCTAATCCGCGCACACGCTCCATATGCCGCTCAACTATGTCGTAAGGGGTGACGCCACAGAAACCACAAATCCAAGACGTATCGCCATACTGATGCCACTTCCAAATCGGATTGCCAGGATTGTTCAATGGCAGACGATTACGAATGTCGCGCAACTTACCCAGGTACGTCCGGCCTCTTCCTGTCATTGATGGAATGAGATTAATAAGCGAATATATCGGTTCTGAGGCCAACAGTTTTGGCCAACACTTATCACGCAGGAAGAGATAGTTTCGAAAATTACCCAAACATCCCCCCGCTCCAAGTCCTTGAACAATAACGTTATGAGAGGCATCTACTCCATCCTTCGCAAGGAGGTGCATACAGGCACTCTGAAGATGATGCACTGGCGCCTCCGCATGGCCAACCGACTCCACAAGACCAACTAAGTATCGTTCCGGGGTTGACTCAAAACAATTATGGGAGAACCCCATCGCTCTGGCGGCAGTTAGCGCATAATGCCGTTCAACATCCTTTTCAGCATCCTCAAACGGATAGCCCGTCGAAATGGTGTTGCGCAGGCCAAGATCTCGCTCTGCCAACCGGCAAAGAATAGAAGAATCAATCCCCCCACTCAAAATCATGGCAACGTGATCGGTGATAGGGGCAAGCGGCTGTAAGGTCCTCGCGAGACGTTCAATCAACACTGAAACATGGTCGTTAAGAGTTCCCGAAATCAGGCTTTTCGCATGCAATCGGTCAGCCAGTGCAGCCTGCCTCACATCCGGTTGTTCGGCACTAAATGAACAGGTTAACACTCCGCCTTGAGTCACTCTTTTGATACCCAGAAACAAAGTATCGGGTCCCATCAAACAACGGTATGCAAGAAACTCTGGAAGAGCCTTCACGTTTTCAGTAATCGGCACTCCCGCCTCGCGCAACGTGTGCACCCGCGAGCTGAGGAAAAAGTCGCCGGATGGGGCTATGTAGTAATAAGCAGGTACCCCTGCAACAGAGGAAATGCGCGCCGTCATTGTCATCTTCTGTCGGCAAAACCCCATCTCAAGACGCACGCCATCTAAGACCATCTTATCATTGACGCAAAGCCGCTGCGTTAATGTCCACCCGTCCTGATCTTCGCTCCACTGAAAACCGCAACCATCCCACCCAATCCACACCGCCAGATTGGCAACCTGCATAAATCGTGTGTTTTGAAAAGGCAACTGTTTCGGCACTCCAGCCCGTGATGTTGTGATTAAAAACATAGAGAACTCCACTTAATACGGACGATAACTACCTCAACGTTTTAATAACCCGTGCGGGATTACCAGCCACCACAGATGCACTTGGCACATCACGGGTTACCACTGAGCCTGCCCCTACAATCGCCCCATCACCGATTGTCACCCCTTTCAACACCAAGGAGTGACCACCTATCCATACATTATCGCCAATAATAACTTCCGCAGCTTCATCCTGTCGTATCCGCTCGTTTCGCAACCGTCGATCAGGACTAAGCGGATGCCCGTCATTATCATGGACATGAACTGAGCCTGCAATCAAACAGCCTTTACCGATGACAATCCTCCGGGCCACAGAAAACCCGCAGCCATGCCCAATAAATGTGCCGCTCCCGATCCTGATCTCCGGTTGAACTGGCATTCCGCTCATAAAGGTAAACCCCACAAGCCCGGATAAATTCACTTTCTCACCCAAAAACAAGGCCCCCTTCCCTCGCATATAAGGAAGCCTTTCCGCCCTTAAACCACTGCCAATTTCCTGACAGACTGATCGCATGACGGGCTCAATCCAAAAAACTTTCTTGAAAAAGGCGAGCCCTTCAACCCCACACACACCCGTGTGGTATAACACACGAATCACCGGCCGGATTATTACCGGCACCGGGAGCCCCGCATAAAGTATCCTTTTAATGAGCGCTTTCATGACATTCATTCTCCCTATTACAAATCTTTGAATCGCATTATCGTCGACCACAAAAATAGCGAAACAGAAGTCGAAACCATGCGCGTTTCAATGGCATTTCCGCTTTCCGGTTTAACCACCACGCCTTCCACCACAGTCGTATCGCAGTTCGCCGATCCCCGCGACTGAACGCCATCCATGATCCACTCCAGTACTGCGTGGATTTAGCCAACCATTTAAAATGCTGAAGTTGCGCCAGCGCACCGCCAGATCCAAATGCCTTGTCAATCACCCGTAATACCTGGGGGAGGAATGTGCGATCATCCAGACTGAGGCTGCCGGGCACCTGGCGGTAGCGGGAGACTGGCGTGGGAGAGAAGACAATAGACCCTAGCCCCTCCTTCGCCAAGGCTACTGAGGGCGTGCCATAGACATTAGACCTGAGTGATATCTCTTCTGGAGGGCGAGGTTTATCCGAGCCGGGCGCAAAGTGTGGCGCATGATTAGTCCCAGATGAGCGTTTGGCACCACTGATTTCAACCTCAGGATCACCCCTTTCTCGCGGCTCACATAAAGTTCGCCCTCCAGGTGCTTCGCACCACCCAGCAACCCTCAACCACAAATCATAGTCTTCTGGACCGCGGAATTGCGTATCGAATCCCCCCACCGCCAAAAGCACTTCCCGCTTCACCAGCACCGTGGAAGTGGCAATGGGATTGTGGAGGGCGAGATCTTCGAGCCGAATGGCTCGAAGATCGTTATTTGTTATTGGTTCTTGGTTATTGGGGGTACCTGCGGCGCGGTCATTGGTGATTGGTGATTGGTTAGTAGTTGAATTCCCAAATAACGAATAACTATTAACCAATAACGGGTTGGCTTCCCCCTGAAAGCCAACCGTCTCCCCGCACCACAACACCACCTCGGGATGCTCGGCGGCAAGGCGCATCTGGAGTTCAAGTTTATGCGGCAGCCAGATGTAGTCGGCATCGAGAAAGGCGATCCAATCGCCGTGCGCTTCCTGGATACCACGGTTTCGGGCAGCGGCAGGGCCGGCGTTTTCGGGAAGCGAGATCACAGACCAACTGGTAGATGAGACCGTAAACCGGGGAATGTGATTCCCGTCTTTCCTCTCCCCTTGGGGGAGAGGATTTAGGTGAGGGGTATTCTCCCGGTTCTGGCCACCCTCACCCCCACCCTCTCCCCTTAAGGGAGAGGGAGTCATCTTCTCAGAGATCCACTCCTTAACCACCTTTACCGTATCATCCCTAGAACAATCATCCACCACAATGACCTCGTAGTCGGTATAAGTCTGCACCCTAATAGACTCCAGCGTCTCCACAATCGTGCTGGCGGAATTGTAAGCTGGGATGATGATAGAGATCATGGGGATATTCAATAGCGGATTAAACTGTATGCTTTACGCGTTAAGCAGTCACTTTCTCGGCACTTTCGGGCTCAGTTTCTGGGTTGTCTGCCCTGAGCTCTGTCGAAGGGTCGGTCGGATCAACAGTCACAGGTTCGGGTATCGGCGCCGGGATCTCCTCGGCCACCGTTTCAACAACTGGCTCGACGACAGGCGACTCGATCGCCGGGTTTGGCTCGACGACCAGGTCAAGAGTTGTTGGGTTGTCGGGTTGTTGAGTTGTTGAGGGTGGAGTGGCACTAAGCACCGGTTCAGGCACCGGGCTCGGTTCGACCACACTCTTCTCGGTTTCTAGCGGTTCGGCCAGCACAGGCACCGGCTCTAGAATCGTCTCTGGAAGCACCACGGGGACCGGGGCTAGAGAAGTGTCAACGACCGGCTCCGCGATAGCCGCTTCGGGTTCAGGCACCACAATAGCAACAGGCTCGGGTATCGGCACCGGAATCTCCTCAGCCACCGGCGGAATCGGCGCAGAGGGGAGAACAGTTGTTGGGTTGCTGAGTTGTTGGGTTGTTGAGGGGTGAATGGTTGAGGACTCAACCGCAATAGGCACTTCTTCTGTAGTAGCCGCCGTGCCGGCGGCATCTTCGATGGGTGCCTGAATCGGCTCGGTCGCCAAGGTGGACGGGGACGTCCCGTCACCGTCTGTGCCTGGAGGGTTCTCCACGATCACTGATGCCGCCGGGACGTCGGCATCCACCGGTGGAACCACAGAGGCTGGCACTACAGGCTCGGCCACCGGGTCAACAGTCACAGGCTCGGCCGCCAAGGTGGACGGGGACCTCCCGTCACCGTCTGTGCCTGGGGGGGTCTCTCCGGCCACCGATGCCGCCGGGACGGTTCGACTAGGCTCACCGCAGGCGTCGGCATCCACCGGTGGAACCACAGAGGCTGGCACTACAGGCTCTGGCACCAGGCCCAAACCCCTCACCCCCACCCTCTCCCCCAAGGGGCGAGGGAGAAGATCTGACTCTCCCTGGATGATGTTCTGCACCCTCGCCCCTTGGGGGAGAGGGCCGGGGTGAGGGGTTTCTGGAACTTGTTCAGCAACTTCCGGGACGTGGGCGTTCGTACTACCCACTGACTTTACCGCTTGCCGGTAAAGAACCCCCACCAACCCTTCGGTTGTCACCGACACCAAGTCCGCCCTGGTCTGGGCGGGAACAAGCTCGCAGCCGAAGGCGGAGAGAGCCGTTGTTAGGTTGTCGAGTTGCTGCGTTGTTAAGGGTTGTCCGAAGGGGCTTTTTCCTAACAACTCAGCAGTCTGACAACCAACAACTGCTCCAGCCCCACGGCTGGAGCCATACCCCATCCGCTCGATTACCGCCCTGACCCGGCACTGGGTCGCCTCACCGATCCGATGCTGCGTCGCAGTCCCATTCGCCACCCAACTCACCACGGGCGCCGATACCCCAGCCTCCACCGCAACATCCCGAGCCGAAACTTTGTTCATGCCATCGATCATAAATAACCTTGCTTTACGCGTAAAGCATTCACTTTCAAAAGAGGAGCGATAAGCCACATTCCACCGCTTGACAGCGGCCGCTACCTGCGGCGTCCCTACGCCCCTCACCCA
>CAYOQM010000078.1:0-869 GCA_964406065.1 uncultured Verrucomicrobiota bacterium | reverse complement strand
ATACTCGCCACTCACCGCCTCTGTCGAAAACATCGCCACCGCCCGTTCCCGCGCCTGACGACCATGAAGGGCAAGCCACTCCGGCGTGAGCCCGGTGAGCGCCTGCGCCAAGGCGCCTTCCTTGAACATATCAATAGCCATGCCACCCGACGCAGGCGAGACCATAGACTTCTGAGACTTCTCTTCTGGAGGGCGAACTTCATGTGAGCCGTCTTCTGCGCACGGCTCGGATAAACCTCGCCCTCCAGGTGCTTCGCTCCAGTCTAGTGTCTGAGGTCCATGGTCAAAGGACTCCTCAACCCCCGTCATCCACTCCAATACCGGGTGCTGATTCACCACACAGGGCAGGCCGGTGGCTAATGCCTCAAGCAACGCAATCGGCATCATTTCAAATAGAGAAGTCAGCACAAACACATCCATGGACCGCAAAAGATCAGGCATCTGGGCGCGGGAGCAGTCGGTCATGACCGTGTAGCGCCCCGGGATCAAGGATTCGGCCAGCGCAATCAACTCAGCCGTTTCGTCTGTCTTCGCACCAGCAATGAGCAAGTAGGGATTTAACATGGATGGGCAGGATATACAGGATGGTTCGGGGATAATTGGATCTAACTCCCTATCCTGTCTATCCTGTATATCGATGTTGGTTTTTTTCTTTACCTGAGCATCAAGAAAGCGGGCGAACTCCCGGATGAGATAGTCGATGCGCTTGTGGTGCTTCTTGACAGCTGCGACACAACCAATCACAAAGGCGTTCTCAGGAATTCCAAGATTGGCCCTAATCGCCTGCCGCCCACCGGCTATCGGCTTAAACACCTCACAATCCACAAAATTCGGGATTGCCGTCCAGTCAGGCTTGGCAACCTGCCTAA
>CAYOQM010000077.1:0-10958 GCA_964406065.1 uncultured Verrucomicrobiota bacterium | reverse complement strand
AGGCGCTGTCGATCTCCTCGTCCTTGGTCTTGCCGATGACCAGGCTCTTGCCGCCAGGCCGCCGGGTGACATCGGACACCGTGGCATTTTTGACCGCAGTCCAGTCCTTCCCACCGTTGGCGAAGGAGGTTTCATAAATGGCGGCCGCCGGGCATGGCACCGCGACGCCCAAAATCATCCACACCACCCCTGCCACCAACCCGATACAAGTCCTCATCATGATTCGCTCCTCTTTTGATCTATTCACGATCTCGGGCGAAAAGTAGCAGATTGCGTGCCAGTACCGAAAACCCATGAATTCGGCACAAACGTGGCGTTCCGACCCCAAACTGAGCCTTCACAATAGGCGCGACTGTGTTGAAGCGTATGCAGACACCGGAGGCAAGTGCGTTGTCTTGTATGCACATTGCGCGGCCGTTCAGCACCCCGAGCCGTGGGGAGTGGTTAGTGGTTATCAGTTATTTGCGGATACCCAATAACCGATAACCGATAACTCAATAACCCTGGCAGCCCTATGGGCTGACAGTGGTTTTGTTTCTCACCGCCAGACCGTCAGGATCATGGCGCCCAGTCCGATGGCCAGCGCGGCCAGTTTGCGGGGGGTCAGGTGCTCCCGGAACACCACCGCACAGAGGCAGACACCGGCGGCCAGGGAGGTACCCTGGATGACGGGAAAGGCGGTTGCGGCGGGGAGACGCATGGCCGCCAGCAAGGCGAGCGCCGCGAGGCTCATCGCCGCGCCGCACCCCAGACCCAATTTGAATTCGTTCCGGCTGAGCGTCATCTTGCCGCGGAAAGCCTGTGCCGCCAACGCCATGACGGCGCCGCTGCCGTAGATAGCCGTCACCAGGCACGACGAACTCCGTCCGGGCAACAGGATCCCGAACAGCTTGAAGCCAAGCATCATCGCACCGTTGAGTGCGAACACGATGGCCAGCAGCAGCCAGCGCTGCCGGGACGAGATGCGCCGTCCGGTCTTGTCTGTGGTCCCGGCGCCGCCCGGTTCCGCCAGACCGGCCAGCATGACCGCCACACCGGCCACGATGAGCGCGTCCATCCAGCGCAAGGGTTCCCCCAGGCAAAGCGCGCTCAGCAGAATGGGCATCACGAATGCCATGTTCGCGGTCGACCAGACGATCGAGGGGGGCCAGCAGCCGTTGGCACGCAACATCACGGGCGTTCCCGCGACATACAGCAGGCCCATGCTTGCGCCGAACGCCCAGAGCCGCCAGTCTCCCCAACCGGTGACGCCACCGAGCATCGCCACCAGAAGCGCCGTCGCCCCGGCCACCGCGAAGGTGACGAAACCGACCGGCATCGCCCGGCAACCGGTTTGCTCGGCCCCCTTCGCCGCCAGCGCCACGCCGCCATTGCACAAGCCCACGCCGACGGCCATCGCCCACGCCAACTGTGTTTCAATCGTTGTCATTCATCGCTCCCCTTTGCGCAAGAGCGTGACACTGGAGCCGGCATACCCTTGAACCGGCAGGGAAACCCCGAGGGACTCGTCCGCGCGGCCGGTCAGCCGCAAGGTGATCATCCCCTCAAGCTGTTCCGGTTGGGCCAGCGTGAACACCAGCCGTCCATCCTTGCTGGGATGATAAAGGAGCACGCAGGGCCGGTCGGTTTCCACCCGCATCCCATCGGGAAACGTGACCGCGCCGGGCCGGTAGAATACCGCATGGCCGCGTCCGGCACCCGCATGCCAGACCGCCTGGATATCCGCCTCGTTGCGCAGGATGACAAACCGGCCGGGATCAGCCGCAAAGGCCGCGGCGGCCTCGCCCGACGGACAGACCGCGTAGGCATACGTGGCACCGTCAGGCTGCACGCCATGATCGAGGCCGGCATTGAGAACCGGCAGCGTCACCGGGTCCGCCGAGGCTCCGCCAATCGCGCTCCAGGCGCCGGTCTGCGCTCCGAGGCGCAGCATGCCGTTGCCGTCCAGCACACGGTACGCGAAACCGTCGTGCCAGAAGGCCACGCCGGGCGCGAGCGGGTATTCGCCCCCGGTCAGCGGTGCGTTTCGCCCCGGCATCAGGACAGGACCGCGCCACTGACATTGATTGAGCGTCGTCCGCACCGGCGCGGCCGACGGGCAGGTGATGGCGGTGCCCAGTGCGACCATGGCATCATCGAACAGGAACCAGGCTTTCCGGGCCCTGAGCCCATCGCGGGAGAAGTCCACGGCAATGCACCCTACACTGCCATCTGAAGCGCCGCCGGCAAACGCAGGCTCGCCTTTGACGTGGGTCATATTCGGGTCAAAAGGCTCGGCAGTCTGCGCCATGGTGATCCCCGGAATCTGCCGCCAGTTCCAGACCGGGAACAGCTCGCGATATTCGTTGCCGTCGCGCAGGATCATGGTCACACCATCGGCCATGTGATGACAGAAAGGGCCTTCGCCGTTACAGGCCCAGTCGGCCGTCCAGATGCGCCGGCTGGGGACGCGCACCGAGAAATAGTACTCGGGCCGGTGTTGCACCATCAGGTCGGAGTTCCAGAACATGCGGTTGCCACTGACCATGGAGCGGCCCGGCGACTGAACGACCGCCAGCGCTTCCCTGGCCTCCGCCTGCCGCGGGTGCGCGAAGGAGGCCAGATGGCACAGGCCCTCGAAAAACCGCCCGGCGTTCTGGCCTTGACGTGAGGTTTCACGACCACAGGCCAAGTGGTCGAAGGTCCGGCCGCGCACCATCCAGCGGGAACCATCGAGGACGAAGCGTGCGAAGAGGCTCACCAGTGGCGGAGAGAAAGCGTAGGGCGTGTCCACGGCAAAGGCCATCAGTCGTCCCACATCGGCCGCGAAAGCCTGTCCATAGCCGCCCGAATACAGCACTTTCTCGTGCTGGTGGAAGCTCATGTCCGGCTGGATGCCTTCCTCGTCCGGCAACACACGCAGTTCCCGCCGGACCAGGGTGAATCCTTGCGTCACGCGGTCCGGATCGTCGGTGAGAATGCCATGTCTGATCATGAGCGTGGCGACCCACACGAGGTTTTGCCCGGTAAACGCCCAAAGGGGAAATGCAGATAAATCGGGGCAGGAGCGTTCAGGAATGGCAAAAGATGGAGCGGCCCGTTCGATGTACGAGGCGGGACAGGCATCCTTGATGAAGAGCAGCACCTCGGCGAGGGTCTGCGGCACGCCGATCTGAGCCCACCACCAGCCATTCCTATTCCTGAGGTTCAGGGAATACCAGCCATCCAGGCCAAGCAGGATGGCACGGAGCAACGCCTCCTGGCGATGGTGCGGCGAATCCGTCCGGTACCAGGCTTTCGCCATAACGCGCAGGCGTGCCAGATGCTGGTAGGGCGTCCAGCGCACTGGCAGCCCCACATAATCGATGTCTGCCCAGACCCCGTCCGGGCCAAGGCTGGCTGCCAACGCGGCAGGGTCCTCGCCGCCGCCGTCGTTCCTCAAGTCGTTCCAAAAGACCGGCTCGTTGCAGAATCGCTCGCGCAGCGTCTTCAGGTGTGTCAGGTCGGTTTCCGTGCTCATGGGCATCCACCTTGAGTGTTCACTTCAAACTTTTCAATACTTGCCGTAAGTCTGCGCCGCCCTGAAAAACGCCTCGATATTTTCCCAGGGAATGGCCTCGTCGAGCAGGTGGCTCGGGGTCATGATGTAGCCGCCGCCGGCGCCGATGGTCTCCATGCGCAGCTTGACCTCCCGCATAACATCATCCGGCGTCCCGAACGGCAGGGTGTGCTGGACGCTGATGGCCCCGTAAAAGATCAACGCCTTGCCGAAGTCCGTCTTGATCCGGGCCGGATCCATCACCTCGGGCTGGATCGGATTGAGGATGTCTACACCGACCTCGATCAGGTCCGGAATTATTTCCGTAATCAAACCATCCGAATGCAGGAAGAAGGCGGTCGTCCTGGAGTTATTCTTGACCGCTTCGATGATCCGTTTCAAACGGGGCTTGAACAGGCGGCGCCACTGGTCCGGAGAGATCAGCAGCCCCCGCTGGGAACCGAGATCGTCGCCGATCCCGAAGATATCCGCACCGGCCAGGGCGGCGATGCGGGCATCCTCCGCCGAGGCGTCGGTGATGTAATCAAGGAACACCGGCAACCAGTCCTCCTCCGTGCCAAGGTCGACATAGAATTGCTCGATGCCGCGCAAGGTGAACGGCGTCTCGAAGTCGCTCACCCACGTACCCATTTGCACGGCCTTGCCGTCCGCGTGTATGGCGTTCACCTGGCTCGCCATCGTCTCGACCGTCGCCCGCGTCGGACGCCAGTCCCGCATCAGCCGGTGCACCTCGTCGACCGAGGCCATTTCCCGGACCTGGCGTTTCCACTCCGCGCCCGGTGAACGCGTGGGCATGCCACTGCCGCGGATATCGTGGTGAAACGCATCCCGCGGATGCTTTCCCGTCTTGCGCTGGAAGAGCTCGATCGTGGATTGGTTATAACAGTCGATGGCCACATCATAGAGCGCATGCGGCACGACATCCGGTATCTTCCGGGCCAGCACGGCCCGGACCCTTTCAAGTGAGTTCATAGGCTATTTCCTTTTCATCGTCCCCCCTAATCGACTCCCTTAATCGTTCGCCTTAATCGGTTTTCTTATTAATCCCCAATATTCATCAATTAGGGATCTTATCTTGCGGATACCATGAATACGCCTTCGTACCCATCCAGCTTCAACGCTGTCACACCGGCACGTTTCTCGACGGCGCCGGTAAGCGGACGATAGAGGTCGTATGGTCCCGGCACACCCAGTTCCGGCTCGATGGTGACCGGGTTCTCGCCGCAGTTGATGATGAAGTACAGATCGCGGCCATCCTTGCGGCGGTGAGTGTAGAGGATATCCGGGTTCTCCGCTTTCAGTTTCAGATCCGGCTTCACGAGCGCACGGACTACAGCCGTCGCGCCAGCCACGTCGGTCAGCTTGACCTTGGCCTGTTCCTTCACGAGTGCCTGCAGTTCGGTCTGCAAAGCGTCCGTGTTTGTCAGCGAGTCGGCCCGGTGTGGCAGGTCGGCGGTGAAAACGACCGAGCCACCGGCCTTGACGAAGGCCGTGAGCCGCCGCGCGACATCGAGGCTCATGGTGTCCATGGGCGGGATCACGATTACGCGGAACGCCTCGTCGGCCACGCGCAGTGCACCATCGCGCAGGTCACCGGTCAGCACGGCCTCCTCGTCCACGATGTCGAGATCCACCTGGTGGCGGAGCAGCGTGCGGACCAGGTTGGGATAGCCGTCCTTCTCCGTCTGCAGCAGTTCATAGGGACCCTTTTTCTCGAGGCGTTCAGCCTCGATCGGCGAGGTGGGCCGGTAATGCGCCCAGGCGGCGCGGATCGGATAGAGCACGGCCACATCGCAGACATGGGCGCCGCCGCGCAGCATCAGCCCCAGGCGGGCCATGTAGTCATTATAGGTGCGATAGCCGTCGTCGCCGATATCGCCGGGCATCGTTAGGGGCGCCTTTTTGTAGCAATCGTCGAAGTTCCGGTATTCCTCTTCCTGGGGATCGCCCCAGAGCCAGTAGGCCGTGATGGTATTGATCCCGAGCACATACTGGAGATTCCCCTGACCGAAGCGCTGCGGCAGGCTGGCAGGTTTTCTGTCAAAGCTGCGCTGGACCCAATCCGAGCTCTCGCTGTGGACCTCCTTGGCGCCGGTCAGATGGGCAACCGAGGAGACCTGCTTGGCCACCAGAAAGCCGGGGCCTTCAAGCATCCCGCGCGCATTGGAATCGATCATATCCATCCCCGGCAGGTCCATCTTGCGGAGCACGGCGAACAGGCTCCCTTGATAGCTGACGTGCCCGACGAGATCTTCCTCGTACATGACATGCCCGGACGAGGCGATCCCGTGCGCCTGGCACCAATCCTGGATCTGCCCGTAAAACGCCCCGGCAGCAAGGCGTGAGATCACGTCATAATAGTCCTGCCGCACGCCGCAGGCCTCCTCGGACTCCGAGAAGAAGAGCGCGTAGAGGAACGGTTTAAGGTCATAGCCTTTCAAGCGCTGGAACTCGGCGGCCAGAAGTCCGGCCCACGGCACCGCCGGTGGCCGGTCCGTGAAGAGCGCCTGGTCTACCACCGGGATGACGTCCTTCTGGTAGATGGGCGGCAGCGGCCCGACATACGCGGTCATGAACGACGGTTCATCCATGAACATGGCGCGCACCTGTCGCCACTGCTCCGCCGGAATCTCGCGGGCATAACGCTCGTGCGTGAGCCGGATGAACTCCTTGGTCGCGCCGGGTTCGAGCAGATTGATGTAGCGCCGCCAGTGCCCGACGTTCCCGGCGGAGTGTGTGCCCTCATACATGTAGCGTTCGGCGAGATAAACGACCGTCCACCCAGCGCCCGGCGCCTGCCAGCGCAGCGTGCCGGTCTCGTCCACGCAGTTGGAAATGTCGTGCACGGTTTTTGAGGTCGCCTCGTTGAAACTCTGCACGGCCAGCGCGGAATGAAAAGACCGGCAGGACTCCGGCCGGTCGAAGCGTGTCTCGACACCAGCCGCCGCAGGGACTGCGTAGGCGGCCAGCCCCAGCGCCGTGTATTCGGGATGCGCCCGTGTGACATAGCCGCCGGCCGAGCCGCTGGGATAGATATTCTCGTCATAGAGCCAGACGACCATGCCCAGCTCCCCGGCTTTCTTCACCCGGTAGCGCAGAATATCCCACTGCTTCGGGTCTGTGAGGTAGTTGGTGAAGCTGACATTGGTGACGATGCCGCCGATGCCCAGGTCGCGCAGTCGGGCGAGGCGCGCGTCAATGCCCTCCAGCCCTTCCAGTGTCTCGACGTTCTTCACCAGGCGTTCCAGCCCGTGCACGATCTGCAACGGGCGATACTCGTTCGGCGGATTGCGGAATGATTCAGCCAGTGTTGTCATATAGTTCCTTGTTTGCTTCAGGCTCGATCGATTCGAGGGAATCGTGTCAGTCGAGCGATTCGATTCGCTCGATTCCGTCGATTCATTTGAGCAGTGCTCATCGCAACGTCCCGCTTGATTCCATTGTTCTGAAAATCCGGTTCCGGTGCTCGGGTTGTTGGGTCAGCACGCCCTGCAGAAAGAACCAGCTGAACACCAGATGCCCTTCGTAGCCGGTCGGCTGGCCGTTCCAATCGAAGAACTCGGCGCCCTGGCGCGGAGTATTCGCGATCCCGTTCTGGAAACTGCCGCCGTTGGGAAAGACCGGCTTGCCCTGCCGGGCCAGCATCGCGGCCAACTGCGGCTGCACCGCCTCTCCCAGTCCCAGCCGGAAATGCGCGTTGAACCAATGAATCTGATCGCTGACAACGCAACCGCCGTTCAGATAGTGCTGGAATGACAACTGCGGCGCGAAACCCGCGTGCCCGCATTGGGCTAATTCGTCAGTCGACAACTGACGAATTGCCATAGCCCCGAAAGCTTCGGCAGAAGTCGTATGGCGAATTGCCGTGCCGCCAACCAATTCGTCACTTGTCGAGTGACGAATTGGGGGTAACCGATTGAGATATACTTGATGGAACGTCCGGAAGTTCTTCAGATTGGTAACCGAATACCCCCTTCCGTATCGCTCAGTCAACCGCCGCGACAGATCTTCCAGCAGCGCATCGCCATAACCGGCCCGCTTTTTGCCGCCTTGTTCCTCCTGCACGATCTCGCGACCGATGAGCCAGTAGGCAATGACCATGCGGGTGTTGACCGTCCGCACGACACCCGCGCGGGCGTCCTCCAGGATCGCCGCCACGCGGTCGAACAGCCGGGGCGTTCTCATGGCAGGCTTTCTCAGTTCGCCTTTCATCGTTCCGCCTCCCATCTTCTTCATCGCGCCTCCTCCACCAGTTCCAGTTTGCTGCGGTTGTCCAGCCGCACCGTGTAGCCGGCTGGCGTGGCAATCTTGTACCGGAGCTTTCCGCCGCCTTTGCGCCAGCGGAGTTCCACCTTCCCGTCGGGCGTAGGTTGAGACCCTTCGCAGCGGTCGAGCTGCACGTCGGTGAAACGTAGTTGCACGATCTTGTTCACGATGTCCACCGAGGCCAGGCCCAGCACGTCGCGGTAGAGAACGCGTACGCCGCCATGCGAGGCAAAGCCGTGATTGCAGCTCAAGGTCCCGAACGCGACAGAGGTGGACCCGTCGTTCTCCCAGAGTGTCCCGGTCCGCTCGACCATGTAGAGCTGGTAGGCCAGGGATTCGTCGAGGAGTTGCTGACTCAAGCCGGCGCGGGAAAGGAGTTCGAGGCGCAGGACGTTCCCGATAAAGGCATTGGCCGGATGAACCTGCGGAAAGGCCTTGGTCTGCTTGCGCTGCGGACCAAAGTCCTTCACCAAGGTCTGCCAGAGCGGGGCATGCGTTTGCGGGGTGGCCACATGGAAGTAGAAGGCGAAGTACTGGCAGACTTCGCTGTGGTTTTGCGTAACCTGCAGCTTGCCGTCCTTCCGCACGGCATTATCCACAAAAAACTCGCCATCGAAGGACTGCCTGCGGATCACAGCGCGAATCCTCTCCGCCTCGGTCAGGAGCTCGGCCCGGTTGTACATGCGTCCCATCGCGGCGAGGCATTCGGCATACAGCATGTTGGAGGGGTAGTTCACATCCTGCACGAATTCGTTGGCCTTGGACCATTCGACGAATACCCAGCCCCTCAACTTCTCCAGCAGGCCATCCTCGTTGCGGAACGGCCGGAAGTAGTCGAGCAGCTTCATGAGGCGCGGTTCGAGGGCCTTCACGGTGTCTCGGTCACCACTGCGCGCCAGGTACTCCTCCAACTGAACCACGAACCACAGGGCCCAGTTCGGGATGAAATTGCCGTCGTTGTGGTCGGCCGGTTAGCACATCGGCAGCATCCCGTCAGGCAAATGCGCGAACGTCTCCGGCAGCAGGTAGTTCTCGAACAGGTTCCTCTCGATGCGTGTTACGCCGGTAAGGTCACCGGCCACGCGTGCCGTAAAGAAACTGTCGCCCAGCCAGCCGGCACGCTCACGCGAAGGGCAGTCCATGAATACATCCACGGCGTTCTGCCGGAACGTCTCCACCCCCGCAGCAAACAGCCGGTTGAGCCGCTCGTCACCGGAGACAAACCGCGCCTCCGCCGGGATCGGGCTGACATATTCGCGCAGGTGCAGGCCGGTAATCTCGCAATCCCCCTCCAGCGCCAGAACCTTAAGATAACGCAGCGTATACGGCTCGAAGGTCTCGACATCGTATGTGCCGGGCTGCAGTTCGTACGCGACGATATTGACACAGGTCGACCGCTTGAAGTCCACATCGCCGTTCGTGAGGAGTTCCTCGAAGGTGAAGAAGAGGCGCGTGTTGCTCCGGCAATGGATGCGGGCGCCAAAGAAGCCGGTAAGGTCCACGCCGAAGTCCACGATATGATACGTGCCCGCCTTGACCGTGAGCGGCTGGGCGGCGGCGTAGGGCTGATTGACAGCCTGCAGCGTGGCGCTGCCCACGGTTTGCAGCTCCAGCGACGGAATCATAGCCAGTTCCAGTTCCGGGTATCCGCCCAGTTGCGGACCGATGCCGGTGAGGCAGCGGTCCTTCCAGGGGTGATCCACCTTCAGAACGGTCTTGAGTTCGCCCGCGCCGGCGATCTGCCGCGGTTCGCGCAGGGCGAATTCGCTGTACGGTACACGGCGCGGAAGGAGAGGCTTTGACGGCTGGATGGCACACGCGGCGGCAGCCAGCGGGACGCGGACGTCGCTGTGCCAGCGGTCGTAACCCGGCGTGAGACGATACACCTCGGTGAACGGCCGCTGAAAACTGTAGCGCTGCACCTTCTGCACGCGCTCCGGGAGCGAGCCCGCTTCAAACGGGCTGCCCTCGTCGCCGGTGGCTGCAAGCACCGTGCCACCCGCCACGACTTCCGCCTGAAGAAACGACGGCTGATCGAGCAGATAGTAGCTGTTCACATTGTAGCCCGCGACTTCGAACGCGACCAGATTGGCGCCGGGCTTCACCTTGGCGGTCAGGTCGATCTCATCCACGCGGAACCAGCCGTGCGGACCGCGCGCCGGTCCATGCCCGACAAACTCGCCATTTAGAAAGACGCGGTAGAGCGTGGAACCGGTTGCACGAAGCAGGACCGGCCCGCCGGCAGGGGCATCAAACCTTGCACGAAAGGCGACGGTGAAGTTCTTCTCCGTCTCACGCCCCTGGGGCCAGAGTGGCCTGGCCCGTTGAAAAGCGGGCGGTGTTCCGGCACAGGCCAAGTCTATGCTTGTACCCATTTTTATCGCTTTACTCCATTCATGTTGTGCAACTCTATTGCTCTTTCTCGAACCGGTCTTTCAAGTCTTTCGTCACCCGGGCGGCGAGTCGGACGGCCCCATCGCGGTTAAGGTGACACCCATCGCTCGTTTCCTTCGGCGCGATGACGCCCGAGGAATAGTCCAGAAACGCGATCCGGGGATCGGCCATCTTCGCGACGGCCGCCTGGATCGCGGCGGCATAGCGGCCCACGTTGTGCGGACACACCGCCTGGATGAGCGCGGACGGATAGGCTTTCCGGATCGTCTGGAGATACGTGACTAGCGCGCACTCCCGCCCGGTATAGGCGAATTCGACAAAAGCCCCGCTGTTGATGGTGACCGCCGTCGTTCCGTGTTGCCAGCGCCCATAGTAGTTGAACCCCGAATTCGAGGCATCCCTTGTTACATCATTTGCCATGGCCAAAACACTCCCGGAAAAGACTGCACCAACCATTAATTTTCCGATCATGTCTTGTTCGCCACCTTGCCAAGGAACACCTCGTTCACCGACCGCTGCGGTTCATGGGCGGATCCAGCCGGATGACCCTAACTCGGTTGATGGCCACACCGGCCTCGCGCGACCACAATCGCATCCGGTATTGACCCTGTTTCAGTGGCAGGGTGAACACATTCCGCAAGTTGGCGCGCGCCCATGCCGCCTGTGGCGCACGATAACACTTGAAGAAGAACTCCTGCCCCCCTTTTTCCTGGTCCGTGCGCGTCAGCATGCCGGCCAGCCTCACCTCGCGGAGTTTCCC
>CAYOQM010000076.1:0-11089 GCA_964406065.1 uncultured Verrucomicrobiota bacterium | reverse complement strand
CACGCTGAAGGGCTGCGTGGAAACCTTGTCGCAAGGCGCACTGGACAATCCGGCGGACGCCGGGCAGTTCCTGGAGATGATGGGGCGGCAGGTGGACCGGCTTGAACTGATGGTGGAGGATCTGCTGAGCCTGTCGCGACTGGAACACGAGTCCGAGCATGGCGGCGTGGCGCTCACGCCTGGTCCGATCCATGATGTCCTGGCGCGGGCGGTTCAGACCTTTTCAGCCAGGGCGGAATCGAAGGGAATGCTGCTGGTCATGGACTGTCCCGACGCGCTGACGGCGCCCCTGAATGTCGCGTTGCTCGAGCAGGCCGTGGGCAATCTGCTGGACAATGCCATCAAGTACAGCCCGGGAGAAACGCGCATCTCCGTCACCGCGGCGGCGGACGGGAACCAGGTTGAAATCCGGGTGGCGGATCAGGGGCCCGGTATTGAGAAACAGCATCATGAGCGCATCTTCGAACGGTTTTACCGCGTCGACCCGGCCCGCAGCCGCTCCCAGGGCGGAACCGGTCTTGGCCTGGCGATCGTGAAGCACATCGTCCTCGCCCATCACGGCCGGATCGCCATCGAGAGCACGCCCGGCCAGGGCAGCACGTTCATCCTGCGCCTGCCGCGCACGGCCCGCTCGGAGCCGCAACGGGGTTAAACCAGCGTATCGGGATTTGAACAGGCAAGGCCGAAGCACTGCGCCACCTCGGAACAGGTGCAGACTCCACGGTACACATTGAGCCCCTGCCTCAATTCAGCGCTTCCACGCAGGGCGGCCTGCACCCCGTTGTCGGCGATCGCGAGCCCGTAGGGCAGGGTCGTGCTCGTCAACGCCAGCGTGCTGGTCAGCGAAACGGCGCCGGGCATGTTGGCCACGCAATAGTGAACCACCTCATCCACGACATACACCGGGTCGTCGTGGGTGGTCGGATGCGTCGTCTCGACACAGCCGCCCTGGTCCACCGCCACATCGACAATCACCGAGCGCGGCTTCATGAGGGCCAGATGCTCGCGCCGCACCAGTTTCGGCGCCCGCGCACCCGGAATCAGCACGGCGCCGATCAGGAGATCGCACTGCGACAGGACCAGGCGGAGATTCGCTTCGGTGGAGTAGAGCGTGTTGATCGCGCCGCAAAACACATCATCAATGTAGGCCAGCCGATGGGAACTCACTTCCAGCACGGTGACATCCGCGCCGAGTCCCACGGCCATCCTGGCGGCATTCATCCCCACCACACCCCCACCCAGAATGGCTACCTTTCCGCGGGGCACCCCGGGCACCCCCCCCAGCAACACCCCCCGTCCGCCAAACGGTTTTTCAAGATACTTGGCGCCTTCCTGGATGCTCAACCGTCCGGCAATTTCGCTCATCGGCTTGAGACAGGGAAGTGTTCCATCCTCCTGGCGGATGGTCTCATAGGCTATGCCGATAATCTTGCGCTCCAGCAAGGCCCGCGTCTGGGCCTCGTCGGCGGCCAGATGCAGATAGGTATAAAGAATCTGGCCCTCCCTCAGTAATCCATACTCCACCGGAAGGGGTTCCTTCACCTTCACGATCATGTCGCTCTGCGCAAACACAGGCGCTGCATCGGCCTCAAGCACCGCTCCGGCAGCAACATATTCAGCATCCCTGAACCCCGCTCCCAGCCCGGCCCCTGACTGGATGACAACACCGTGACCATGGGCCACGTAAGCCGCCACGCAATGCGGCGTCACGCCGACCCGATACTCATGACGCTTGATCTCTTTTACGCAGCCTATTTTCATAATCCCCTCCTTCAGCTCACCGCCACCTTGACCACGACCTTGCGCACCGTCCCGGGCGTATCCTTCACCAGACACGGCATGTGAACGTCTTGCGGAAAGAAAACCACAAAGGTCCCGGCACGTGCCGTTATGAAATCCCCGTTGCCTGAAAACAGAACGCAGTCCTTCTCCGGCGCATACGCCTGGCTCACGGTCATGGCATCGAGGGGGGCATACCCCATGGTCTCTATGCCCGCCGCGACATACTGCACATCGATGTAGCGCCGGTGAGCTTCCCACAGCCCCTTTTCGCGGGGCCGGGTCTCGTAGTGCTGCACCAGCGCATAGACCGAGTCTCCGTCAATGTCGTAGCGGCCGGGCGCCAGTCCCGCAAAATCCGTCTGCGCCAGATATTCCAAGGCCGCCCCAATTCCGGTTCCTAGGTTCTGATAGCGCGCCCGGTTCTCGATCCTGTCAATAATCATAGCTGATTCCTTTCACCTCTGACGCTTGAACTGCTTACACCTTACCGCCCCACCACATTCTGCGGCTTCCCGGCGATGAAAGCGGTAATGTTTTCCGCCGTGGTTTCCATCAGGCGGATTCTGCCCTCTCGCGCGGCCCAGGCGATGTGCGGGGTTAGCGTAATGTTTTTCGCCTTAAGAAGCGGGTTGTCGGAACGGATCGGCTCGCTGGAGACGACATCGCAGGCCGCTCCGGCAATAACCCCGGCGTTGAGGGCTTCAGCCAGGTCCGCCTCCACCACCAGCGGGCCGCGGGCCGTATTGATGAGGCAGGCCGTCTGCTTCATGCGCGACAGCAGCGAGCGGTTGACCATGCCGGTGTTTTCCGCGGTCAGGGGACAATGCAGCGTGACGAAGTCGGCCTCGGCAAAAAGAGTCTCCACGCTCCGCCATTCGAAGGGGAAGGCTACCTTGGCGCCCCGCCAGTTGTCGTTGGCCACGATGCGCATGCGGAAGGCATGGGCCAGTTCGCCCACGCGTTGGCCGATCCTGCCGAACCCGACGATGCCGATGGTCTTGCCTGCCAGTTCCTGGAAATTCGGATTCTGCCAGAAGCAGAAATCCGCGCAACTCGTCCACTTTCCCTCCCTGACCCAACGGCTGTGCTGCGCCGTCTTCTTGGTGAAATCCAGGAGCAGCGCCAACACGAACTCGGCCACCGTATCCGTCCCGTACACCGGCACATTCGACACCACGATGCCCCGCCGACTCGCCTCCCCGACGTCCACGACATTGTAGCCCGTGGCGAGCACGCCGATGAAACGCAACCTGGGCAGGCGGGCCAGAGTGTCCGCGTTGAGCGGTGTCTTGTTGGTCAGGACGATCTCGGCGTCCTTCGCCCGTTCAATGATCAGGTCCGCCGGAGTTCGGTCATGGACGGTCAGCGAGCCGAGCTTGGCAACCCCGTCCCACGGGTTGTCGCCGGGGTTCAAGGTGTAACCATCCAGGACAACAATGTTCATGACCCCTCCTTAAGAATGGACGGCGTCGAATAGGTCGACGCCGTCCCTCGTGGTTCTGGCGTTATTGAGCTGACCTCACTTGGTCTTGAACTGCGTGTCGGTCTGGCGGATCGCCTTGATGTCGCGGTTACCCTTGGATGTCTTGCGCTTGGCGCGCAGGAGGGCATCGTACGCCTTGCGGTTGAGTGGCAGGTCCACCGGTTTCTTCTTGGCGGCCGACAGCCAGATGGCATTGGCCAGTTCCAGCGAGCGAAGCCCTTACGGCCCCGGCGTGATCAGCGCCTCGCCCTGCAGGATATGCCGGGCAAAATTGCGCATGATAGAGAAATGACCCCACTCCGCCTGGGCGATCTCGACGACCTGCTCATTGCAGGAAGGCCCGCCCCACATCTCCGTGCTGGCAACCGTGAACTCGCTGACCGGTTTGTCAAAGGTATAGAGCTTCAGGGCGCCATCCCGGTAGATCAGTTTCCCCTTGTCGCCGAACACCTCGATCATCTGCCCCGGACCGGACTCGTTGGTCGAACAGTAGAAATACCCGGTCCCGCCGTCCGGATAGGTCAGCAGCGCCTCCGCCAGATCCTCCACCTCGATGTCGTGCAGGCGTGTTTCCGTGCGGCCGTAGACGCTCGAGGGCATTCCCCCCAGCAGGATGAACAGGTCCATGATGTGCGGAGCCTGGTTAAGCATGACGCCGCCGCCTTCCCCGACCCAGTTGGCGCGCCAGCCCGCGCTGTTGTAGTAGAATTGACTGCGATATTCGGGAGAGATCATCGCCGTGCGGAACACCTTCCCCAGGGTCCCGCCGCGCACGATCTCGATCGCCTTGGCGAACACCGGATTCGTGCGCATCTGCAACATGACGGCAAACGCCACACCGGTGTCTTTCGCGGTTTGAATGACCTCGTCGGCCGTGCTGGCCCGCTCCGACAACGGCTTCTCGCAGATCACATGCAACCCCGCCTTCATCGCCGCCATGGCGATCTTCGGGTGGGACGGATGCGGCGTTGACACGATGACCGCATCACACAGTCCTTTCCGGAACATCTTGCGGTAATCCGTGAAATACGGCACCCCGTTCTCGGTTCCGACTTTCTCCGCAGTGGCGGCATCGATGTCGCATACCGCGGTCAGTTGCGCCTCTTCCACCTTCTTCAGGCTCTGGCAGTGTCCCTGCCCCATGCCGCCAACACCCACAATTCCAAACCGGACAGTCTTCATGCTTATCCTTTCGCGATTTTCAATTCCTTCAACCTATTCAAAGACAACCTCATGACCCGATTCCACTCATTCCTTCTCAGGTATTTCCTTGATTCATCACATCCCATCAGGCAACCGGGACGCATGGGCCTCGAACATGGCGTCCAGCATCTTGTCCATGGTTGAAAGCGAGATCTGGCTGGCCGTGTTGGGGTCCATCATGACCGCCTGGCGGATACGGGTGCGGTCGCCTTCCAGGATGCCGCGGACGGCAAGATCCTGAACACTGATGTTGGGTCGGATCAGGGCAGCACACTGAGGCGGCAACTCGCCGACCGACACGGGTTGAATACCCTGGCGATCCACGACGCAAGGCACCTCCACACAGGCATCCCCCGGGAGGTTGCTGATCAGCGCACCTCCGCGGTTATGCACGTTGCCGTTGAAAACAAACGGTTTTCCGGTGGCCAGGGCGTTGATGATCCGGCTGGCATACTCCACGCTCATCCGGTAAGGTGCCTTGATGACCGGCCGGCCGGCGAGAATGTCCATGCGCAACGCCGCATAGGCCTTCTCCTGGTCATGACAGGTGTTCAGGTAAACATTGATCATCAGGTTGCGCGCCTTGATTTCCTCATCGTACTGGAGGAAATACGGCACATATTCCGCCGTGTGCCCGCTGGTCTCCGTCATGTAGTATCCGAGGCGGCGAAAGAGTTCGAGGCGCACGGGATCCAGGCTCCACAGATGCGGAATATCCAGCGCCTTGCGGAGCTGCGGGTACAGGTCACGGCCCGCGGACTCGAACCTCAGGAAGAACGCCATGTGGTTGATCCCGGCACAGGTGAAGCTGAGATCGGGATCGAGGCCTTTCGCTACCCACGCCTCCCATTCGGCGGCGCGTTCGGGCGAGTTGTACGGGCGGGCAAAATGCCGGGCGATGACCTCCGGCGGGGTGTCCAGCATGGCGACGATCATGCGCATGGTCTGTGACGTGTGCGAGACGCCATGGCACAGGCCGACGTGGCGGATACGCGTCGCCCGGTGCAGAGCCAGGCAGTGCATGGCCATCGGATTGGAGTAGTTGATCAGCAAGGCGTCCGGGCAGTGCTTCTCCATGTCGCGGGCGATGCGCAGGACCTCGGGAATGTTGCGCATGGCCCGGAAGATTCCGCCCACGCCCAGTGTGTCGCCGACGGTCTGGCGCAGGCCGAACCGCGCGGGAACCGTCAGGTCAATTTCGGTCGCCTCATAGCCACCGACGTTGATGCTGTTGATCACCACCTGCGCGCCCTCCAGCGCCGGCAGGCGGTCCGTGGTGGCACGGATCACCGGATGGGCGCCGAGGGTACGGGCGATGGACTCGGCCGTGGCCCGCGCTGTCTCCAGTCGCCCGGCATCGATATCCACGAGATGCAATTCGCAATTGGCCATGGCCTCATGCGCGAGAATGTCAGCAATCAAATTCCGGGCAAATACAACCGACCCGGCGCCGATATACGCTATCTTCATGTTATTTCCTTATCTGGTTACAGAAATTTGACGCCCGCTCCGGGATCGCGTCATAGACCAGGCATAACTCGGCGTTGCTGGAGGCGGCAATGGCCTGAGCATGCAGTCCGGCTATGCCACCCGTTCCAATAATGCCGAATTTCACCTTCTGCATACACGGTCTCCTTCCTGTCTCCGCAAAACTTTCATCATGCTGTCCGGCGGCATGATCGTCAAGGCGCCATGGCCTCGCACATTGGTTTCGTATTCTGGAGCCGGGACGCCCCCGTCCCGGTCTTCGCGTTCCGGGGTGAGGGCACCCCGGCTCCAGTCCTGACTCACTTCTCGCGCTGGCCGTATTGACCGGAGATGTCCTTGGCGTCGATCCCGATGGACTTGGCCAGTTCGGCACAGTAACGGGACAGGGATGTCACATCGGCTCCCATATTCATAAAGCGGTAACCGAGATCAAGGAGCTCCTGCCGGTTGGCAGGCGAACCCACCGTGCCGGCAAACTTGCCATGCCGGATGGCGGCTTCCGCAATACGACGGCGGGTTTCCAGCAGGAACGGATCGTCAAACTTGCCCGGCTTGCCGATGGCATGGCTGAAGTCGGCGGGTCCGAAGAACAGCACATCATACCCCGGCAGCGCGGCAATGGCCTCGAGGTCGTCAAGCGGTTCCGGATCCTCGATCTGGAGGGCCACGAACCGCTCGCGGTTGGCTTGTTCCAGATAGTCGGCGAAGGGAACATTGGTGTAATGGCCGTCGGCATTGCCTCCATCCACCGGGCGCCGGCCGAGCGGCTGGAAACGCGTCTGCCGCACAACGGCGGCGGCATCGGCCAGCGACATGATATGCGGCACCATGATACCGGCGGCATCGGCCTCGAGCGGCCGGATCAGGTCGCTGTACGACCCGCGCATCACGCGGCACATCAGGTCGCAATCCCACAACTTGGCCGCCCGCACCTGTTCTTCGACGACGCGCATGTCGTTGGGGACATGCTCCATGCAGGTCCAGATGGCATCGAACCCGAATGAGGCGGCAATCTAACAGACCCGCGGATCGGATAAGTTGACCTTGAAGAGGTGGGCGACTTGGCCCGCCCGGAGGCGGCGCAAAACACTACTGGGACGCATGGCGAATTTCATAGATAAGGCTCCTTATTAAATTTCCACATACCACTTGAAAAACCGCTTGGGGTTCTGCTTTGCCGCCGCAAGGACGGTGTCCACGAACTCGCGGATCCCGTGCAGCCGGCATTCAGAATCGCCTATATTGCCACGATGCTGGCGGTTTAGGGAATCCCAAAACACAAAGACCTCCTCGCGGTCGATGTAGTCGTAAGCCACGCCGGGCTTGAGCGACTTGCGCCAATCCCAGAAGAGGACCTCGACCACATGGCAGTACGTGGAGGCATGGTGGTCGGTCCCCAGCATAAGCACCTTGCCCTGTGGTCGGAGATAGGCCTTCATCAGGGGCGACTGCAGGCCGAAATTGCAGCCCCAGGGCGCGAGATCCCACGGGCTTTCCGGACCAATGCGGCTGAGATGGTCGGCCACAAAGGCGGCCGCCTCCTTGCCCCGGGCCGCCACGGAGTGCGAGTAATGATCGGAGCGCACCGTGCCCGGCATCTTGCGGAAGAATTCCGTCAGGTAGCCCACGGTCGAGGGCGTGGTGGCGATGTTCCAGGTGGCGGCGCGCTGCTCCACAAGGTTGAAGGAGGGCATGAGCAGGAGCCCCTCCGGCCCCAGGGCATCCTCGAGGGCGCCAATGACCGCCGCCGCGCCGCCTTCAACGGGCCCCAGACTCTTGTAGGAGGAGTGGACAAGCAGCGTGTCGCCCGCCTCGATCCCGAGACGCCGCACATCCGCCGTTAGACTTTCACGTGTATGCATAATCTTCCTGTTCAAACTCTTCATTTTGGTTCCGGCTATGCCGGGTTAGGATCTTAATCATCCGCCGGCCACCACTCGGGATCGGGCGGGGTGAAGAGACCTCGTTCGATCGCCAGGGCATACATCGCTCCGAAATTCAGGACAAAGGTGCCCTCGTAGCCGCAGGCCAAGCCCTCCCATGAGAAGAACTCCGCGCCTTCGGACAGGCCGGGCGAGAAGGCATCGGCGAGGAAGCCTTCTTCCAGATCCCGCGCCAGCTTGCGGGCATTGGCCTTGAATCCATGCGTGGCCAGGGCGCGTATGTAGTATTCCATGCTGCCCGGCCAGATTGACCCGTTGCAGAAGATCTCGAGCTGGGCGGAGGCGGCGCCCGCGATGACATCCCAGGGCTGATCGGCCTCAGGGATCGGCAAGAGATTGTTCGGCAGCCCCTGTGGCGCATTCGTCAGCCCGATTTTTGTCCGCAGGGCCTCGAGTCCGGCGAGTGCGCGTTTCGCCACGGGCTTGTCCAGCACGCCAAAGGCGCACACGAAACCGTTGACCCACAGGTAGGCGGCATCGTGGAGTTGCCCGTCCCGGCTGCGCCATCCAACCACCCACCCGGTGGCAGGATTGACCAGGTACTTCGCAAACGGCTCGCGCATAGCCAGCGCCGTGTCTCGGCAGCGCTTGGCCAGGTCGGCGTCCCCGGTCTCGCGGAAAAGCGCGGCGCCGTTACGCAAGGCCCGGTAGGTCCAGGCGTTGACATAGGCGTCCATGTGGCCGAACCCGACCACATCGCAGGCGTTGGAACTCCAGAGATGGGTGCCGGAATTCCCCGAGAGATCGCGGCAGATGGCCAGCCCCTCTGGACCGAAGGTGCCCAGGATGCGTTGCGCGGTCTCGAGCAATCCCGGCCGCACCCGCTGCAGCCAAGCCTTGTCGGGCCGGCCCTGGTGGATGCGCCCGGCTGACGAAAGCAGGATCGGGTCGGCATCCAGGTAGAGGTTGCGGAAATAGCCGTAGCCAGAGCCGTCGAGGAGTCCGCGCTCAATGGTGAACCGGGCCAGATCCACCGGGTCGGGACCCTTCGCCGGTCGGGCGGTGAACACCGCCACGTCGATGCAGCCGTGCTGGTTCACGTGACAGTTGGTCGAGGCCCCGTGATTGGAGAATCCCGCGAATTCCGACCGGAAGTTGGAGTAGAGCGACGCCCAGTGCTTGCGCAGCGCCGGCGATGCCTTGCCGCGCCGTCCGGTCGCCACCGGCTCGAGATTGGTCACTTCCAGTTCGATGACTGCCTTCACAGGCTGACGGGAGACCACCAGCGGCGCACCCGGGGCCGGAGCTGCACCGAGCACGAGCCCGGCGGTATTGACCCCGCCGTCCTTGTAACTCTCAACCTGCAGGCGGACCGCATCGGCCGGGCCTTCCAGAACGCTGCACGAGAGGCACCCCACGGCATCACTGGCGAACAGGGCTGGCATCTGCACATCGCCGGCGCGCAGTTCGCGACGGCTGGGCGTGGCTGCCGTGGCGGTCATGCCTTTCTTCAAGTCCCAGGCCAAACGCCAGGCCTCAACTTCGAGCACGGGCGTGTCCTGTTCGGCCGACTGTGTCAGTTCCATGAGAATCCGCCGGGGCTCGACGGTGAACACGGCATCGAGCCGCACACCGGCGGCACAGCTCAGGTTGCGGTAGTGGACACGGTTGCCCTCCACGCTGACTTCGCCGGTCCAGTGGCTGCAACTGCAATCAATGGCCGTGGTGCGCACGATGGGGCCGCTCGCCCCGGTCGCAGCGCAGCGCTGACCATGCATATCGAGCCGCCTGGTGACCAACCGGTTGCGTCCGGCCTGACCGAAGCCCTCGGCATCCCAGCCCAGGTGCGTCAGCAGCGGTCGGCGCAGGGAAAACCCGACGGACAGATGTTTGCCCTCGAAGAGGATGCTGTTCAAATGCCGCCGCACTTTCATCGCCTGCGGCGCGCGCGGGGACACTTCGCCGACTTTCAGGATCGGCTGGTAATAGACGCTGGTGTCCGGAGCCTCGGTCAGTGATTCCCCGTGTGCGCTGAGCTGGGACAGGATCATGAACGGCACGGCATAGCCCGCCGCTCCCCCGGAGCAGTCGCCATGATTCGGCCAAACGGGGTACTGCTCGCGGTCGCACTCGACGCGGATGTGGTCGGTCTCCAGTCCATCCAGCTCGATCCGGATCAAATCGGCCCTGACGGCGTTAAACAGCTTGTTCATCTCCGCCGGCGGCGTGGCGTGGTCAAGCCCCTCGCCCGCGACGCGCGGATCGGGCGGAACCTCGACCTCCTTGACGACGCGCCAGCGTACCCCGTCGAGCACGCTGACCAGCAGGTGCGCCGGATGCGAGGGAACATTGGGCTGCCAGCGCCCGCCCCAGCCGTGCCGGAGTTCGAGATGATCAAGCTTCACCCGGCGCCGGAAGCGCAGGGTGCGGACGCAGGTGCGGCCATCCACCTCGACTCCCAGCCGCGGGTGCAGGACGCGTTTGATGTCGGCATGCGTGACAGAGGTAGCACTCAGTTCAGTAGTCATTATTGTCTCCCTAATCGTTCCCCTTCGTCGTTCACCTTAATCGGTTATCTTAATCCTCTGCCGGCCACCACTCGGGGTCGGGCGGCTGAATCAGGCCCTGAACCACCGCGATACCGTAGAGCGCGGCAAACTCCCAGATCAGCGTGCCCTCGTAACCGTTGGCCAGTCCCTCCCAGGAGTGGAACTCGATCCGACTGCCATGACCGCCGCTGAACAGGCCGTCGCCGAAGCCGCTGTCCATCTCCTTCGCAAGCTTGCGCGCCTCCTTGCGGAAACCGTAGCGCCACAGTGCCGGCAGGTAGTAGATCGCCGCCGACGGCATCATCGATCCATCGGTGTAGGTCTCGAACGTCGGCAGTGCGGGACTGCCGTACTGCCAGAGCACATGGTCTTCCTTGCGGATCGGCAGCAGGTTGCACGGGATGCCGAGACGCCCATCGCCCACGCCCAGCCGGATGCGCAAGTCCTCGAGTCCGCGCAGTGCTTTCCGCGCCGCCGTATCGTCCAGCAGCCCGAAAGCGATGGCCGAGCCGTTGACGAACGTGAACGCGTAATCGTGGAGTTGCCCATCCCGGCTACGCCACCCCGCCACCCAGCCGGTCTCGGGATTGAGGAGGCAAGGCCCGTAAGCCGCCCGCATTCCATCCGCGAACCGCCGGCAGCGGGCCGCGGGTTCCGTGCGCCCGAGCGCGGCCAACATGGCCGCGGCATTGCGGAACGCG
>CAYOQM010000075.1:2897-11183 GCA_964406065.1 uncultured Verrucomicrobiota bacterium | reverse complement strand
TGACCTGCTGGGTCGGGTTCAGCCAGAGCGCAATCTATTACGACCGTTCCGCCCGTCACGCGGGTGAAACGAAATACCCGGTGTGGAAATCGGCCAGACTGGCCTGGGATGCGCTAACGTCCTTTTCGGCCTCCCCGTTGAAATGGATGACGGGGGCAGGGGTGGTGGTGGCAGTGGCGGGCATTGCACACACCCTCTATCTTGTTGTCTCGAAGATACGAAATCCGGAGCGAATGGTCCCCGGTTGGGCTACCGTCGAATGCTCCATTCTGATTGTGGGTGGGATTCAACTTTTATGTCTGGGGCTGCTAGGCCAGTACATCAGCCGGATTTTCGAGGAAATCAAGGGCAGACCGCTCTACTTTGTGAGGGAAAAAGTCGGTTTTTCTGACCGTTAGCTTTTCCAGCCTACAGAGCGAAGTTGAACTACGAAACACGCGAAAGACGCGAAAAGAAGAGCATGGAAAGGGTGGCAAGAGTTCTGCGTGACGGATCAAGACAAACGGTTGGTTTGGATCTGCTGGAAGGACATTCGGCACCCCGCCGCAGGGGGGGCGGAACTCGTCCATCATGAATTATCCAAGCGTCTGGTCGGTGACGGATGGCAGGTCATTCACCTCGTGCCCGGGTTCGAGGGGTGCGCCGCTGAAGAGGTGGTGGATGGGATTCGGATCGTCCGTGTGGGCCGGAGTATCCTGGCGTTCTATCGGCTGCCGTTCTATTTCTGGCGGCATCTTCGACGGACAACCACTTTCCTGATCGACGCCTTTATCAGCGTGGGTAGTTTCTCCTGCCTGACGATGCCGCGGTCCAAGGCGGCGATCATGATTCACCACATCGAGGACATCAAGTGGTTCTTTCAGACCAGTTTTCCCGGTGTTCCCCGCTGGATCATGCCACTCCTGAATATGACGGGTTATTTCGTCGAGAAACTGCAGCTGGTCCTTTTGGCGCTTCTGTTTCGCGGCAATGTGATGACGGGTTCTGAGTCCACAGCCCGCGAGTTATGTCGGCACGGGTTTCGGCGGGCACGCATCAGCATTATCGGTTACGGGATCGCCTCCAAACCACTGGAGGACGTTTCCCTCTCGCTGCCCAAGGAACAGGTGTTCACCGTGCTGCTGCTGGGACCGCGCCAGAGCAAGCGGCCGATGGAAACGCTCCAGGCTTTTGAGCTGTTTCAGCATCACCACCCTGAAGCTCAGCTTTGGGTGGCCGGATGGGGCGAGCAGCTGGAGGACATGCGCCGGTACATGGACAGGAGAAGCCTCCGCCAGGTCACTTTTCACGGACGGGTGTCCAGTGCGGTGCGCGATGAACTGCTGCAGCGGGCGCAGGTTCTCTGCACGAGTCCGCTGAGGGAAGGGTGGGGGTTGATCGTGATCGAGGCGAATGCCATGGGGACGCCGGTGATTGGTTACGATGTTCCGGGCTTGAGGGATGCGCTCGCCTTCGATAACGGATGGCTTTGTGCCCCCCGCCCGCGTCGCATGGCGGAGAGGTTGGAGACGGTGTTCTCACTGTGGCATGAAGAACCGGAAGCGTATCAGAAGATTCGCCGGCAATGCCTTGAGGCGGGAAAACGCTTCACCTTCGAGCGGTCGTACGAACGGTTCAAGGCGATGCTGCCGGGGAGGGGGGCGGGGGCGACATGAAACCCGATTCGGCACCCTCACAGGCCGACGCACCCGCGCGGGCTTCGGCCGAATTTGACCGATTCTCCGGAGCCTATGAGCAGGTTCACAATCGATATCTGCCGCCCGGTGCCCGAAGCCATGACTTCCTGATGCAGAAGGCGGGAATGGTCAAGCACTGGGTGAGTACCTGTTTCCCGGCCGGTGAGAGCCTTTCGGTGCTTGATTTTGGATGTGGAACGGGCCGTTTATTGGCCGCGATTGCGGATTCCGCGTGGTGCCAGGCTTTGGCGGGCGTGGATGAATCAGGCGCCTCTCTGGCAGAGGCCCGCGCAGGCCTGAAGCCTTTCTCGAAGCCGGTAGCCTTTGGAACCACACTGGCCGCCTTGGGGGCACAACGGCAGCATGACCTCGTCCTGATGTTCAACGTGCTGCATCATATCCCGGTCGCTAACAGGGTGGGGGTGGTGCGGGACGTCTTTGCGACGGTAAGGGAGGGAGGCGTTCTGGCGGTATGGGAACACAATCCTTTCAATCCCCTTACGCGAGTGCTGGTGGCGATCTCGCCGCTCGACGAGCATGCCCATTTGATTTCGCGCCGGCAGACGATGGCCTTGATGCGACAGGCCGGATTTGAGAGCATGGAAAGTCGCTATGTGAACCTTTTTCCACCGCGGTTGGCGGTGTTCTCAGTGGTTCGCCGGTTGGATGACGCCCTCTCTGGTGTGCCTGCGGGGGCTCAATACTGGTCGCTTTTCCGTCGTTCAGTTCGGGAGGATGCCGAGACACTATGAGCCCTTCAGCACAAGACACCAAGACCGTCGCCCTCATGACGCCCCGGCGTATCGTCTTCTTTGTCGTGGTGGCCCTTCTGTTCGCCGCAGGGTGCTACATCCGGCTGGCCGGACTGGGGACAACCAGCATGCACGGCGACGCGGTGTTCCACGATTTTGCCCGTGATCGAATGAGCGCCTCGGATTTGTTTACGCGTTGGGCTCAGGTCATTGGGCCCAGCAGCGGGCAAATGCCCCCGGCTGCCGCGTTCACAATAGGGGTGTTGAACGTCTTCCATCTCCCGCCGACGGTGGCGAATGTGATCATACCTTCCGCGCTGTGGGGCATTGCGACCCTTCCTGTGGCGTTGTGGGTGGGGTGGCGACTCGGAGGCGGGGTGTTCGCGCTGCTATTGATGGGAGTCGTGACCCTGAACCCGATCCATGTGCAAATGAGCCGGATGGCGTACTTCTATCCGCCTGCGGTGTTGGGTTCTTTTGTGGCGATCTGGTGTTTACTGGAATCCTGGGACAGTGTGCGTGACCGGCGGGGCTTGGGGTGGGCATTTTACGGCGCTCATGCCGTGTCCACGGTGCTGCTGTTCTATGCCACGGCCGGCGCCTGGCCGTTCGCGGTGCTCGTGGCCGTCTTTCATCTCACCTGTGCGACGATCAACAGGATCAAACGGCGGGTGGGATGGCGGGACCTGCTCGTGATAGGGGCAACCTATCTGGCGGCTGGGATCCCGCTGTTGATCGCACCTTGGGGGCTCGCTGCGATGCTGGGCATGGCGGGCAACAACGAGGCCACCACCTACTGGAGGAAGATATTCGAAGTGGGGCGACAGGTTCCCATTTTCTCCCAGGTGGGGTATGAGTTGCTGAAACTGGGGTGGGGCTGGACCTTGAGCCGCGGGATATTCAGTGGTGTGGTCCTGGTCAGCGGCGTGGCAACCGCCGCCCTCCTGGCGCGCCGGAAGAAACAGTGGATCGTGCCGCTCGTGCTGCTCCTGATCGGAATCGTGTTGGTGGCGTGGACGTTGAGAACCTCGGTGTGGGAATTTGCCCTGCGCCGGATCGCAGCCTTGTGGCCCTTGTGTTTCGTGGTTCTTGCGCTCGGCCTGTACGGATTCTGGCTGGCAGGGGAAAGACTGTTCCAGGTGTGTGCGGTCTTCTGGAGCCGGGGCGACCGCACCCCGGGTCTCGTCAGCGTACTGCGAGGGTGCGGCCTGATCCCGGTTGTGGCGGCCTTTGGCTTGTGGATCCAGGCCGATTTGCTGGTCCTGAAGGTGAACGGTTTCGATATCCCCTACCGCGAGATCAGCGATTGGCTTGATAGCTCATTTCCCAAGGGAACCCCCGTTGTGACGGATAGGTTCTTTACGGCGATGTGCGAGTTCAACCGAAGTCACCCCACGACCAACGTCGTGGTGATTTCAACCGTTCCCAATGAGCTTCCTGAAATTGACGAGAAGAATCATTTTCGCGACGCGACGCGCCGGTATATCGAGGAAAATCCCGATGCTGTCTTTTACTTCGGGAATCACCATGCGGGGCGTCCGGAGATGAAGCCGTGGGATTGGCCGGCGAAATACTTCAAACAGAGCCGGGAGTTCAAGGATGCCTATGCCTGGCGGCTTGGTTATATGGGGCAGTACTATTTCTGGGCGCATCTCCATACAGCGAATCCCAAGCCGACGATGGTCTATTACAATACGCCCGACGATGTCATCGCCGCCAAGAGTGCCGAGGGTGAGGCCGCCTTTGTCGTTTATGGACCAGCCTGGAGACCGGTGCAGACGCAAGACTACCGGCTGTGGAGAATGATGACGGAGGATAAGGGCTCCGTTACCGTGTTCAACGTCACCTCCAATCTATTTCACGGCACGGGGTTCATTTCAGGGGTCTCGGTCGGCGGACGCTCGAAGCTTGAAATCGCCACCGCCAGTGTGGAGTTCCCGCCCAATCAGCTCGTCCGGAAGGAGGTGACCTTGGACCTGAAGCCCGGTGCCAATCTCCTGTCCTTAAAGCGAAGCGGGAGCCAACAAGGCCGCCTGCTGATCAGTCGTATCGAGGTAGGAAAACATGAATAGCTTTTGTCTGCGGGACCGTCGAGTGCTGATTACGGGCGCTTCCCGGGGCTTGGGTGCCGCCCTTGTGGCGGCCTTCTGGCGTGCCGGCGCCGACATTGCAGGCATAGCCCGTTCGGAGGAAGGCCTGAAGAAGGTGCGGGAGTCGCTGCCTTCGGGGGCCTCCCAGGAATTCATTCCGGTCGCGGCCGATCTGAGCGATCCGGAGGCCCCCTCACGATTGGCGGAGCGACTCGGCGGGCAATGGGGGCGGTTGGATATTCTGGTCAACAACGCCGGTATTCAGGGTCCCATCGGTCCGCTGGAAACCAACGTCTGGTCCGAATGGGAGGCGACCCTGCGGGTCGACTTGCTGGCCCCGGTGCAACTCTGCCATCTCTTTCTGCCGCTGCTGGCGCAGAGCGGCCATGGTCGCATTATCAGCCTTTCTGGCGGCGGTGCCACAGGACCCCGGGCAAACTTCTCCGCTTATGCCACAGCCAAGACGGGTTTGGTGCGATTCAGCGAGACCCTTGCGGAGGAAGTCCGATCCCGCGGCATCACGGTGAACTGCATTGCGCCCGGCGCCATGGGAACGGACATGTTGAAACTGATTCTTGCCGTTGGGCCTGAAAAAGCCGGGGTTCAGGAGTGCCAGGCGGCTGAAAAGGCTGTGGCGGCGGGGGAGTCGATTGTGCAGCGCGCCGCCGACCTGGCAGTGTTTCTGGCGTCCGATGCGGCGGCGGGCATCACGGGACGTTTGATTAGCGCGCCGTGGGACCCTTGGCCGCGGCTGGGCGAGCACGCGGAAGCTTTGCGGAAGTCCGATATCTATACGCTCCGCCGCATTGTGCCGCGCGATCGCGGCGAGGATTGGGGCTGAGAAGTCGAAGAACCATCGATTGATCGAAATGAGCACTGCTTGTTATGGTTACGCCCGCATCGTTCATGTGCGGCGCGCTATGCGACATGCGTATACACGCGGTGCTCCCATCGACGCATCGACGCGTTTCGATCCAAAAACGATGGACATGTCTCATCCATTCTTCCATAATTCGGACGCATTTGTAGACTCTTGGGATCATCGAGAAGTGGAGCAGTGACGCATGTTGCAGTTGACCGAGCAGCAGGTTCGTTTTGACATTGTGCTGTTGGGCCAAGCGTGGGAGGGAGAGGATACTTTTGTGCTTCTTCCCGATAAGTGCGCGTTTAGCACTGATTGGCTGGATCGAGCACTGAAGCAGTTGCCTGAGGACATGCTAAAGGGCCACTTCGTTTTGTTGACTTCGGGAAGCACCGGATTGCCTAAACTCGTCATCGGTTCTCGGAGGCGTGCTGAGGACTTGGTTCAGGTTCTGCATGAACTTCAGGAAAGTCAGCCGGTTCGGGAGACCATTTTGGCTCTGCCGCTCTCGTACTGCTATGCTTTTGTAAATCAATGGCTATGGGCGCGACAGTTCAGGAGACGACTATGTGTAACTGAGGGTCTTAGCCAACCCGACAGTCTATTGGATAACCTGGTAAGCGCGGACGAGGCGATGATTTGCCTTGTGGGAATTCAGGTGCCTTTGTTGCTGGGGAGTTTTAGTGGTCGGAGTTTCCCTGGTGTGATCCGCGTTCATTTTGCCGGGGGACGGTTTCCTTTTGAGAAACTCCCGACCGTGAGGGAGCTATTTCCGATGGCGCGGATATTCAACAATTACGGCTGTGCCGAAGCTATGCCGCGACTGACTATTCGGAGAGCGGAAGAGATTCGTGAGGCGTCTGACATTGGCATGCCATTGCCGGGTGTTGAGTTGACCTATAACGAGATGGATGAGTTACTGTTCCGCAGCCGATATGGCGCTGTCGGTGTTGTGGATGAGCAAGGTTTTAGACCCATTCTCCCTGATACATGGGTAAAGACTGGTGATCTGGCAAGCCGAACGGATGGTGGTGGGTGGCGACTACTGGGGCGATCGAATGAGGTGTTCAAGAGATACGGTGAAAAAGTCTCATTGCCGATGCTCTTGAGTACGATCAACCGAAGTTGGGCTGGGCAGGCGGTGTTCTATAGGGAGCGTGACAGTCAAGGAGAAGAAGGGCACGTACTCGTGTTGACGCCTGCACCGACACCAGGGCAACTGCAAGCTGTAATGATGTCCTTACGGGGGGGGCATCCTCGTGCACAATGGCCTCTGCGGATCGAAAGTGTTCCTTTGATTCCGCTCTTGTCGAATGGGAAACCTGACATTGCTGCGATCGCTCACGAGAAGAATAAGATAATTCATTGGTATCAGAGGATCTGAAATGAGCAACCGCGAGAAACTGCAGCAGATGATGACCGACATATTTCTGTTGGGCCCAACAGAGTTCCGATTTGATCTTCGTCGCGAGGAGATCGAAACCTGGGATTCCTTGGGGGTGGTCTCGCTGGCGGTTGGTGTGGAGCAGACCTTTGGGCATCACTTTACCCCTGATGAGGCTTCCGGCGTTAGGAGTGTCGAGGATATTATGCAAATTCTGTCTGCGAAAGGGATCGATTTTGGCAATTGAGCTTCCTCCCGAATGGTCCCTTGAAGAGTTGCTTACTCGAGTTGTTGGGGAGGCTGCAGTGTGGGCCTCGCCGAGTGTGCGCGGGCGCGTCGAGAGTAGTCTGCCGTGGCCAGTGGTAGATTCAGCCGTGCCATTGTCTGAGGGGGTCGGCACATTGATTGTAGTGGGTGGGGGTAGCCTGATCGATTCTGCAAAGGCCCTTCGCAGGGATGGGCGGAAGCTCCGGTTGATCGCCATTCCCTCTATCTGGGGCAGTGGCGCGGAGGCGTCGCGGATAATCGTGCTGGATGCGGCAGGGAGAAAAGAGATTTTGCTGGATTCGGATGCCAGACCCGACGCTATCGTCTTCTGGCCGTCGCTTGCGGAATCCATCTCGGCAGGACGATGCAAAGAGGCTTGCGGGGACTGTTGGGCTCACGCATTGGAGGGATTTCTGTCGCCTTTGGCAGACGATTTGCTGAGGGGTGAGTTGGCCAAGATTCTCCTCGAGATGATGGAGTTGTCATTGGGTAGTGATCCTTGTTGGTTCCGTGTGGGCGCAATGGCCTGCGCGGGGCAGGCAAAGTCTAGCGTTGGTTTGGTCCACGGCATTGCGCATACGATCGAGGCGCCGCTGCGTGCACAACAACCCGCGAATGGGTGGCATCATGCCAGACTTTGTGCGGTGTTTTTGGGCCCGGTAATGCGCTTGAACTGTGAGAGTTCCGAGAAGTGCAGGAGTTTGCTTCTATCTTACGCCATACCTGAAGATCGAATGTGGAAAGTGCTTGATGATCTCTTTGACCCGATCGCATTTGCGCAAGCCCTACCAGTATTGCGATCAGAATGGCCATTAGTTCTCCGTGACCGTTGCACGCGCACCAATCCGGCGGTTGTACGTCCCAACTGGATTGATCGCTTTTCTTAACGACTTGTTCCATGAGTCAACTCCTTCAATCTCCGCCATTTGCACCTCGGAATGACGAGCAGTTCCTGGCTGAGATGAACACGCTTACTCGTTGGCATTTGGACGGGTGCGAAGAGTATCGCCGTATTTGGCCGCGATGGACTGAAGCACGGCGGCTGGGTGAGGTTCCGTATTTGCATGTCGGCCTTTTCAAACACCTATTGCTCAAGACACAAGCCCCGGAACTTCATCACGGCCGGACGTTGCTCAGTTCTGCCACTACAGGGTCGGCGTCAAGCATGATTATATTGGACGATCGGAGTTCTCTCCTGCAGGCCCAAAGCAGTTCAGCGACGATTAGGGACTTGGTCGGTAGTGAACTCCGTCCT
>CAYOQM010000075.1:1001-2887 GCA_964406065.1 uncultured Verrucomicrobiota bacterium | reverse complement strand
GATTATATTGGATGACGTTCGATCACTTCAGCGGAGAGGGAAAGTTACGGCCCGCGTTGCGGCTGCGATGAGCCTCCGACCTATAGCGTCTGAGATGCATTTTCTTTTGAGAATTGACGAGGGGGGGGGTGCCGTCACGCAATGGGACCAATTGGCCGATGTGCTGGCTCGGAATACTCAACTCTTGGTCTACGGTTTTACATGGGTTCTTTGGACCGCTTGGGTCCGAGGTGATATTCCAGACCATGTGCGGGGACTCTTGCGTAAGACTAGGGTGCATTTTGTTCATAGCGGGGGATGGAAGAAATTGGAGGGAATTCAGGTTGATCGTAGACAGTTTGACGATGCATTGCTGCAGACAGTGGCGGCAGACTCCAGTGTGCTGGACTATTACGGACTGGTTGAACAAGTCGGGATAGTCTACCCGCTATGCCAAGCTAACATGCGCCACGTGCCGCGTTGGGCGGGCGTTGTTGTCAGGGATCCTTGGACGCTGGATCCTTTAGAGAGAGAGGTTGGGTTGCTTCAACTTATGAATGTGCTGGCATTCGGAGCGCCGTACCACAGCGTTCTGACAGAGGACTTGGGACGACTCATACCGGGCCTGTGCCCATGCGGACGGGCGGGACAGCGCTTCGAATTATTGGGGCGCGTGCCTAAAGCGGAGATGCGCGGCTGTGCCAACATTTGACCATTTACACTATTTTGAGACGGCGAAACGCTCCACAGTTGTGGCCTTGGCTTTTGATCTTCACGACTGGATCAACCAATGGCAGGAATTGCGCGAGAGAATGATTCGCCGGATGCCGACGTCTTTTACCCGTGACGAGTGGGCTTACCTAATTCGGTTTTTGGCGCCTGAAAGTCTTTTGCGGCCATGGATCGAATCGTTTGGGAAACAAGTTCTGACACCTGTAAACCCTGTGAATGCGTTGTTGAGACCTCGTGGGCCAATCGCAGTGTGGCTTCCCAACAACGTAAGTCTGCTGGGGCCACTCACGTTGATCCTTGCCAGCATGAGTTCCTCGTCTCTGCGTATTAAGGCAGGGTCACGCGCCGACGACTTGACCAGTTCATTTGTTGCCTATGTGCGGGAATCCCTGCAAGGCGGATCGGTTGCGGACTATTTTGGCGGAGAGTTGCGAGTTGAACAGTTTGGCCGTGAAGATGTGCGTAATCGGGAGATGGCGCTCGAATGTAAGATGCGAATTGTGTTTGGTTCAGACGGAGCGGTCCGAGCGATCGGTTCGCTTCCCCGCCCTGTTGATAGTGTGGGGATCGCTTTCCCTAACCATTCATCGGAAGTGTGGGTGGAAGTTGGGGCGATGGATGATTCTCATCTGCAAAACCTTATCCGCGTGTTTGCCATTTATGGGCGTGCGGGATGCACATCGCCGCAACGTGTCGTTATTCTGGGTGGTTCTGAAACTGATGCACGGAACTTGCAGGAAGCATTGTTACGTCTTTGGCCATTGACTATGCGAGAGCCCCCTCCCATGCATACTGCAAGTGGAAATATTCTGTCGTGTCAGTGGGCGGCGGCGGGGGGGTGGAATGCTGCTACCGCAGCCAGAAATGGCGCTGTGTTTGCAGTTGGCAACATGGATGCTCCCTCCTTCGAAGGTCTGATGGCCTTGCCTATCGTCAGCGGCTCGGTTGAGCGCGCATTAAGAACCGTGCCTGAGAACATCCAAACCATAGGTCATTGTTTGAACGATCCTGCTGACCCGAAATGGCTGGGAGTTCTGGCCTCTTCCTCAGTCAAGCGGTTCGTTCCCATTTCTGAGATGCACCACTTCGGTCCTGTGTGGGATGGAAACAATTTGACGGCTAATTTGAAAATCAAAGAACAGGAAATCCTTTTTAAATCCTTTTGCCGATAAACT
>CAYOQM010000075.1:0-991 GCA_964406065.1 uncultured Verrucomicrobiota bacterium | reverse complement strand
TGGAAACAATTTCTGGCGGCAACTGTTCGAGGAAGTTGAAGTGGTCTACCAACGCTGAGTTGGTAGGCGCAAAGCATACGGGGAGGGGGCAAGTCGCTACCACTGGAGAATCTTCTCGAGAGCTGGCTTGACGTGGGCGTAGTACAGGTCGCGGTCGACCTCGTAGTAGTGTTCATCAAACAGTATGCCGTTCTGCTTTCCATAATCCTTTAGAACCTTGATCCACTTTGCGCCGTAGAAATTGTGCATTCTGATCGCTCTGTGGTTTGTGGTGAAAGTCGTGAAATGCATCATGTCGAGACTGAGCCGTTCAAAGCCGTATTCGTAGGTAAGGTAGATGGATTCCCAAGCTGCCCACGGATTGTTCTGCACAATCAATCGCCCCACTTCTGCTGTTTTCCCTTGAATCCTGTAAACGGCGATTGTTCCTATAGGCGTGGCTATCGCGTTGTCAATTATGACGAAATAGTGATCCGTATCGGAGTCCAGATACTGTTTTGTCCATGCGATTTGGGTTTCAATGCTTTTCACCCCAATTTCTATGTATCGGGAGTTCGACGGATCGTTACGTAGATTGAAAATGAAAGAAGCATCGTCCAGCCCCATAGGTCTCAGGGTGACGTATTTTCCAGTAAGTGGTTGTATTGTCTTGGTCATGGTGTTCTCTGGTGGTTTCGGTATATGCGGTGATCGCCGCATGATTATGGCGCTGGACGGCTTAGGTCTTCCATCAGTTCCATTGCCTTGTTCATGAGCGTTGGCCCGGTGTCCGGTTCCTGTCGGCCTTCGATGCAGTCGAGAAAATGATCAATCATGGCATGGAGCGGTTCGGCTTCCTCCAGCGGGTAGATCTTCTCGGCGGCGCCGCGCGTGTCCATACTCCAAACCCGCCGTTCCGGATTCAGATCGTCCCACACGAGAATGCCTTTTTCGCCGTGAATGGTGAGCCGCCGGGTTCGCTCCGGCATGGTCCAACTGAGGGCGATATGGG
>CAYOQM010000074.1:0-11351 GCA_964406065.1 uncultured Verrucomicrobiota bacterium | reverse complement strand
TTGGTAATGAAAATATTGCCGGTAACTGCTGTCAGCCAAACGTTCGACCTCGCAAACACGGAATTCGCCGTGATATCGCCTGTCTGGTTTGTCACCGACACATTACCCGAATTCGCCTTGACTGCGCCGAGAATAACGTCGTTCGTCGCGATAATGGTAATGTTGCCGAACTGGTTCGTGGCATTCAGTGTCCCCACTGACGTGCTCAGGTTGATGCTGCTTGCCGCATAGGCGTTCAGCGTGGACGCAGAAACCAGACCCCCGGTAATCGCACCACCTGAGGTCAGGGTTGCTGTGCCTCCAGCCGTCAAGTTCGTCAGCGAGATCTTCCCGCTCGCGGCAACCGTCACATTGCCCGAATTCGCCCGAACTGTGCCCAGAATAATGGCACCCGTCTGATCGATTTCGATGTTCTCGAACTGGTTCGTGGCATTCAGTGTCCCCACTGACGTGCTGAGATTAATGTTGCTTGCCGCATAGGCGTTCAGCGTGGACGCAGAAACCAGACCCCCAGTAATCGCACCGCCTGAGGTCAGGGTTGCTGTGCCGCCAGCCGTCACGTTCGTCAGCGAGATTTTTCCGCTCGCGTCAACCGTCACATTGCCAGAATTCGCCCGGACTGTGCCCAGAATAATGGCACCCGTCTGATTGATTTCGATGTTCTCGAACTGGTTCGTGGCATTCAGTGTTCCCACTGACGTGCTCAGATTGATGTTGCTTGCCGCATAGGCGCTCAACGTACCGGAGTATACTTTTCCTGCTGTCTGATTAATCGACCCCCCTGACGTTTTAAGAGTGATGTTCCCCACGCCAGCATTGAGATCAGATCCAAGCGAAATGTTCCCTGTGTGGTTGAGGGTAATACTGGCGGCTGTAACACCTGTGCTGTTGCTGAAGGCAAAGCCGGAACTGCTGAAAATCCCGTTCACATCAATAGAGGCTGCAATAAAGATGCTGCCAGTCGAACTGCCGGATGTTGCCGTGATCGCATTCGCGTTCAGCACGAGGTTCAGCGGACCGCCGGTTGTATTGCTAATGGATGAATAAAGGCTTATGTCGTTGATTGCGTTAAGAGTGAGAGTCACGTTTGAGGGTCCGCCATAATTCAAGTTGGCGCCCGACACCCATTGAATGTCCCCGTTTTCAGTACCGTTTGTACCGGTAATGACTTGAACGTTCACTCCATTGGTGAGGGCAGCATAGATCGACTTGACATCCAAAAACGCGAGATCATTGGTAGACGTGAAAAAAGGGCTGACGTTAGTATCAATGTTTACAATCCCGCCGCCATTTGTGATCACCACATTGGCGGGATCAATCAGCCACGTTCCACCCTGACCGTGCGACGCCGACACATCCGGCACAGAACCAATCTGGAAACTGCGCTTACCGCTGGTTTCGACAAATCCGCCATTGCCGGAAATACTGCCGCCCTTGGCCTCAATGCGGGCGCCGGTGGCGATGGTGGCGGCGTTCTCGCCTACAATGTAGATTTCGCCGCCATTGCCATTGAGGCCGGCGTTGGCGCGCGTGACGCTGTCCGCGCTCAGAACAACCACATCAGAGGCGTGGAGAGTGATCTTGCCGCCGTCCCCTACCAACCCATCGGCATTGACGGTGCCGAACTGGCCCACCTGGGTGCCTTGCACTTGCACCGTCCCACCCACATCACCGGACACATTGATCGTGCCTTCGTTGACGACGGTACCGTGGGCCCATGTGGAGGATGCCTGCGGGGTGGCCGTCTGATTCAGGGCATTGGCCAACTCAGCATTGGCGCCCGCACCTGAAGTCGTATTCGTATCTGCGCTTCCGGAAGCGGTAGTCGTGCCATTCGCCAAGTCGCTGACGCTGGAGGCCTCTCCATCGATCGTCACGCGGATTTCGCCATCCAGCGCCTTGTCAATCAACACAGACGAACCGGCCGCGAGGACCACGTCGCCGGCATTGATGGACCCCTTGTTCTCGACCGTGCCACCGATGAGATAGACGAGTCCGCCGTTAAGCGAGCCCTCATTGATCACCGATCCGCCACCACCGGAGAAGTTGAGTTTCCCGGACAAGAAGTCCCCGTCGCTCAAATTCAACGCCGAGGCCACGAGCGCCCCCACGTTGACCTGGGCTGACGCGGTAAAGAGAATACCGTTGGGGTTGATCAGAAACACGCGACCATTCGCGGACATCTGCCCCGCGATGGTGCTGCTGCCGGCGCCGTTGACACGATTCAGGATCGCCGCGCTGGAATCGGGTTGTGCAAATTGCACCCCTTCACCACTGGCGATATCGAAGCCATCATAGTTGACAATGGCCCGACCGGAGCTTTGGTTGACCACCATCGTGTTGCCGTTACGCTTGAAGGTCACATCACCACTGGCGACCGTCTCACCCTGGGGAAGGGCCAAGGCAGGCATGACCTGAAACAACAACACGAGATAGGTCGCGGCCCAAATCAGCGCACGACCGAAAAACGTTTCCTTGAAGCTGCGATATTTCTGCATGACTTACCTGCCCTTTCCTAGAACTGCAATTGTGCGCTTAGATAATAGCGGCCACTGGCATTGATTTCCTCTTCCGATGTCGCCACTTCCTCGCGTCCCGATAGTGGAACGCCCCAATCGAACCGGAACTGGCTGTATTTGGTCAAGGCCAGCCGCATGCCGACACCGGCGCCCACCATGGTGTAGGAATCAACCGAGCTCAGCGGATCCTGGACCTTGACGGTGCCCGCATCCAAAAAGGTGACGAACTGGAGGCGATCCACGGTCTTCCCCTCATTCAACGCGCGATCACGCTCAACCTTCGTCTTGTACGCCGACCCCAGGAAGGTGCTCATGAGGGGTGTGCGGAGTTCCAAGGTACCCGAGACGCCATCGTCACCTTGGGCGATTCGTTCCGGGAAACCGCGCACGCTGTCCATGCCGCCAATGGCTTTCTGTTCGGCAGGCACGAGCGGACCACTGGCAATCTGACCATCGAGCTTCCCGAACAACAGCCATCCCAGCGAGCCCTTCTGTTCACCCGACAGCGGCTGAACGCGGGCCATCTGCAGGCGCTCGATGAAGAAATCGCCATCGGCATTCACCCGGAGCGTACGGATTTCCTCTTCGTCCGAGGCGCCGAGAAAACCGGCGCGATGGGCGATGGTCTGGCTGGTAATGAAGTTGCGGCCACCGATGAAGTCAGGCTTCCCGGAGGAATAGCTAAGCGCGAGTGAAAGGGGAACCATGGTAACTTTACGGGTATCCAATGCCCAATCTTCCGCCCCGGGATCCGTAAGGATCAGTTGATCCTCCATGACGCGGTAGGTTAGCCCCAGCGAAACGCTGAGCAGGTGTTTCTCGGTTTGAATCAGTTTGTACGACTGCTGAGCACCGGTAAACCAGCCCTTCCCGCGAACATTGATGCCCTCTACGACGTCCTCGGCATCCAGATCCGAGTAGCCGCCATACAAAGTGAATGCCCCGCCATTGTGCCAGTTGTTGGGCAGATAGTAGCTCGCCCCAAACGATTTCAGATCCTTTACGTTGGGAGAAACCGGCCCCAAGTTCAGGCTGAGCACATCATCATGCTTGGTCAAGTTGAGATGTTGGAGTGTGGCCGAAGGGCGCCAGTCACCGGTTGCCTTGGTGCCGGAATTTCCGACAGACAGTGCGCCGTGGATGGGCAACCGGTCGTCCACCGTGAAATCCATATCGACAAGACGTTGCGTTAGTCCGGCGGACTGTTCCTTGCGGACTTTCAGATCCGTATCCATGGTCACATCGGGAAGCGCATTGATGTTGTACACGGAAGAATAGAAGGAACGGTAATCGAAGGTATCCCCTTCTTTGAGGTTAGCCAACCGACGGCGAAGTTGCTCCTCACTGTAGTAGGTTCCCTGGTATGGCTTCTTAGGGGCTATTGCGGCGACTTTTCCGGTGGAGACCGACGAGGTTGCGGCATAGAAAGTTTTCTTGCCGATACGCCCCTTATCGACCTGCACAATCAACACGCCTTTGGCGAGGTCGGTAGGCGGCGCCCAAATGCTGGCGAGATAATAGCCAGCCTCGACCAACGCCTTGCCAGCCTTGCGCACGAGGGCCTGAACTTCGCTGTCGGTCAGAGTCTTCCCTTCGGTCCTGGTCCTTAACTCCTCATAGAGTCCTGAAGCCTTGAAAAAGTCGACGTCGCCACGAACTTCGAGCTTGGTGATCTTGTAACCATCCGGTTTGACCTGTGAAGAGCCCGACTCGACCTTGTTGGTGTCGGCTTTATCATCCTCCATCTTGATGGAAGGGATTGACGGTTTCGGAGGGGCCACCGGTGTCAGAACAGTTTTTTCGAGGGCCTTCATCTCCTGCCCGAGTCCGCCGCCCGTCGGCCGCACAGTCTTGTCGGCGTCCGGCGATGCAGCCATGGCTCCGGAACCGATCCCCACCGCGAGTACTCCGACAAGAATTGTTCGCCCTGAATAGAGCACTGCGCCTATGCGAGTCATCCGATCACTCATGAGACCTCCTGCCTTCCTAGTCGTTCAGAAACTTCACTTAACGGGGGCGACCGCGTTTGTTTTGGGAGATTCGACGCCTTCCGGAAACTTGATCATTTCGTACAGTACGCCTGACGCTGCGTCATACTGGTAGTTGCGATCCTTGACGATGGCGTACGACTCGGCCAACTGCCGATCATACTCGGCAACCTCGATCTGCTTTTCCCGGTACATCAACTGAAGGTTGGCCATCTGTTCCGCCGACAGGCGTTTCGCGGTGGCGAGGCGGATGAATGACTGGGCCATGGCGGCATCTTTCAGTTTCATGTGAAGTTGCGTCTTTGCGGCCTCATTCGCCGTTGCGGGTTTCACAACTTCGTGAAGGGTCAGCGTATCGGCGTCGTACTGGTAGTTCTTGTCCGGCTTGACGGCGAACTGTTCCTGCAACGAGGCGGTGAACTGCTGCTGTTGGGCGTTCTTTTCCTGGAACAATTTCCCGATCACGCGAACGTCTTCCAGAACCGACTGTTTCTTCGCCACGATTTTCAGGAAGGCATCCACCGTCGCGGCGTCCTTAAAACGGAGATGGGCCCGGCGATGAACACCGTTGACGACTTCATCCGTGGGTTGCGCGGCGGGAACGACCGATTCCACCTTGTTCGTGATCGTCACGATATTGGTGACCACCGCAGGGGTAGCCGGCACCTGGACCAAGTTGGTTGCGACAGACTTGGAGGCGTTTGAGGAAGCGACAAAGCTCACCGTTGCCTGGGATGCGGGCGGCAACACGGCGGTGGTGGGCGAAGAGGCGGACAGACTCACCACCTTGTTGGTGTTGGTCGCGGGCGACTGGGCTTTTGCCACAGTCGTGGGCGGACCGGCCTTTGGAGGGACATACGAAGGACTCGAAAAGAAACCGGAGCCGAAAGAGGAGTCGAAAGAGGAACAACCTGCGATGAAAAAGAACGACAAAATGACGGCGAAGCCGGAAATCAGTGATCTCATGTTTCTCCCGAGCGATTAATTGGGACTGAAGTAGCGTAATTCAAGGATGCCCGTCAACCTTTTTTTCCACATAGAACCAAGGCCGATACCGTTCCGATTGAGGGTGCCGCACCACAACGATGGCACCAAGCATGCGGTCGCAATTTACCAACAAACGATGTCTTTGGTATTGCTTTGTACCGATTGCCCATTCTAATGTTTTGGCACCGACGAAGTTGTTCGGGGGGCAGGCGGATCAGTCGTTGCGCGACCGAACGGGACGAAGAACAAAGAGAGAGGACAAACGCCATGATGTTTCTGACCAGGAAAGCCTTGTCGATGGGGGTTCTCATCCTAGCACTGGGAGGTATAACCGGTTGCCTTACCGTGGGGTTCATGACCAAGCGGGAGGCCGTGGCCATTGTAGACCATGCCCTGGCGCAGTCCGGTTGCACCCGGCAGGACGTTGGCATTGACAGCAGTTATGGCGTTACCGTGGACCGCTTCCAGTTCCAGGCTAAGGAATACGAAGTAACGGTGGATACCACCCATGATCAGGATCGCGTCGAGAAGAGTTACCGCCGGGGCCGCAAGAAGAACGAGCGCAACATCAACATTCCCTGGAGCGCCGTCACACGGGTCATTGCCAAGGGCTCGAACCTGCCGTATGGCGAGACCAGTTACCAGTCGGTCCAGTTCTTCTTTATGACCCGGGACGCCAAGGGAGACATGATCGAGGACTCCTACATCATCGGCGGACTGGTCCAGAACGTTGCTTACGTCCGCGATGCCGTTTCCGAATTGGCGTTGGCGATCAAGACCCTGGCTGGTTTGGAGCCTGCCGCGCGCGGGGATTATGAGCGCCGGTACTCGGCCGACTATGGCACATCCCATGCGTGGAAAACCACCACGCCAACAGGCACTGCCGCTACCACAGCCCCGGCCCTTCAGGATCCGCAGCCGTTGGCCACACCGCCCCGTGAGTCGAGGCCCACTGCCGTGGCGGTTCCGCCGTCCAATAATGAAGATGCGACGGAGCGGGAACTCCGGAAACTGAAGGACCTGAAAGATCAGGGATTGATCAGCGACGAGGTCTACAAGGAACGCCAGATGGAGATCCTCAAGGCGGGAAGCTGAGGAGGCGATGATGAGCGGACGCGTGCAGTTCGATGTGGCATTCAAGGGCAGGCAGGCTGATGTCGGGAAACGCGCGTCCGACCCGTTTCGGATCCTCGTTCTCGGGGACTTCAGCGGGCGGAACAGCCGCCAGGAAGAGGGACGTGCCCTACCGGCGCGCCGGGCGCAGGAGGTGACGGCCGAGACACTGGATGCCGTGCTGGCAAAGCTCGCTCCCGTGGCACGACTGGCGTCCACTAAGCCCGGCGCTCCCCCGATAACCGTCCGGTTCGCCGCCCTGGAGGATTTCCATCCCGACCGCCTTCTGGAAAGTGTTGAAACGCTTCGAACCTTATCCGATCTGCGCAAGGGCCTGTTGGCGCCCGAAACATTTGCGGTCGCTGCCGGGATCGTGCGTGGCTGGACTCAGCCTCAACCCGCTGCTCTCCCTGTGACCCCTTCCCCCACCGCCCCACCCAACAATGCTGAAAGTGACGATGCGGCGCTTCAGAGACTGATGGGCCGATCACGAGTACCTGACGCCCCCACGGCCGCGCCCAGGACCAACCCCGCCAATATCGACGCCTTTATCAGGCAGATCGTCAGCGACAGTTCAGTCGCTCCGGTTCCCCCTGAACGGGACGCCTTGGTGGCCGCTGTGGACACGGCGCTGACCAGGAACCTGCGCGCCGTGTTGCACCACCCTGATTTTCAATCGTTGGAGGGGGCCTGGCGCGGCCTGGATTTTCTGGTTCGCACTCTGGAACTGGATGGCGATCTCAAGCTCTTCATCCTGGATGTATCGAAAAGCGAACTGCTGGCCAACCTTTCGGCTTGCGAAGAAGTGACGCAGACGGGTCTGTATGACCTGCTCGTCAACCAGACGGTGGGCTCGCCCGGAGCCGAACCTTGGGGCGTCATTGCAGGGCTCTATGACTTTCGACCAGCAGGTGAAGACGCCGACCTGCTTGGAAAGCTGGCCGCCATTGCCCAAGGCGCTGGAGCCCCTTTTCTGGCGGCGGCCGACTACCGAACCTTCAGCAGCCTGTCCTCTCCGAAATCCGAGGATCAGCAGGCTTGGGAAGCGCTCCGTCATCTGCACGTGGCCGCCTGGACCGGCCTGGCGACGCCGCGATTCCTGCTCCGTCTGCCTTACGGGAAGAGCACCGATGCGATTGAGCGGTTTGACTTTGAGGAAGCCGCCACGCCTCCGGTTCGCGAAGGCTACCTCTGGGGCAATCCGGCCCTGGCGTGCGCGTGCCTGCTGGGCCAGTCGTTCAGCGAGTCCGGCGGGGAATTCAGCGCCGACGACAATCTGGAACTTCGCGGCCTTCCAGCGCACGTATACAAGGAAGGTGGCGAATCCAAGATGACCCCCTGCGCCGAAATATGGATGAGCGAATCGACGGCCGAAGACCTCATGGACAAGGGACTGATGCCTTTCCAGTCCATTCGGGGACGGGACGCGATCCGGCTTGCCCGTTTTCAGTCCATCAGGCAACCGGCGACCGCATTGTCGGGCTGCTGGAATGAATGACCGCGTAATGGCTTCAGGAGACCCAGCGGACGACACGGAGGTCGTCCCTCCACCGCTGACACCCTCCGTTCTTTCGATGTCTGGAGGGTCGGGCTCCGCCCCGACCGGCTCTTGTTTGAGTGTGGAGGAGGCGCTGGCTTTGGCTGTCCGGCTGCATCGGGACGGTCAGTTTGCGGAAGCCGAGACCGTTTATCGGAGAATCCTTGCGGTTTGCCCCGAGCATCCCGACACCCTTCATTTTCTGGGTGTGCTCGCGCATCAGCAGAAGAAGAGCACGGAAGCGATTGACCTAATCGGCAGGGCCATCGCGCTTGTGCCGGATCAACCCGATTTCCGTAACAACCTGGGGAATGTGTTCAAGGAACAGGGCCTGCTCGCGGAGGCGGCGGACGCCTACCGCCAGGTCATCGCCCTGCAGCCGGGATACGGCGCCGCCCACAACAACCTGGGAACCGTCTTAAAGGAGCAAGGTCATCTCGAAGACGCCCTGGTTTCTTTCCAGAAGGCCCTTGCGATCCAGCCGAACCACGTCGGAGCGCTCTTGAATCTCGGCGGTGTGCTTGCCATGCTGGACCGGCTAAACGAGGCCACCGTCGCCTATCAGAAGGTCATTAGCCTGAATCCCGACCATGCCGAGGCTTACTACCGATTGGGGCACATCTATTGGGACCAGGGCCGGTACGAGGATGCCGTCGCTGTGTTCCGAAAGACCACCGATCTGGAACCCAACCATGGTGATGCCTACTTCGTTCTCGGGAGCCTATTCTATCAGCACAAGCGTTTTGAGGATGCCGTCGCCGCTTACCGGAAATGCCTTGAGGTCGACCCCGGCAAGTCGGCGGCGTATCGCATGCTGGGTGTCACGCTCAACCTTCTGGACCGGACCGACGAAGCAGTTGTGGTCTGGGAGCAATGGTTGAAGCAGGAGCCGGAAAACCCGATACCCCGGCACATGCTGGCGGCGGCAACCGGCCGCAATGTGCCGGCCAGGGCTTCGGATGCTTTCGTCCAAAAGACCTTCGATGCTTTTGCGGGCACGTTCGACGCGCAACTGGAGCATCTTGAGTATCGGGCTCCGGAACTGGTCGCGAAGGCGATCGCAGGGCGGATCGGAACGCCTGCGGCAGATCTGGAGGTGCTTGACGCGGGTTGCGGCACGGGCCTTTGCGGTCCCCTGCTGCGGCCGTATGCGCGCGTGCTGACGGGAATCGATCTGTCGGCCGAGATGCTCGAAAAGGCACGACAGCGCGGCGGTTACGACCGCCTGGCCAAGGCAGAACTGACGGAGTTCATGGACTCTGCTGAATGCGCCTACGACCTGATTGCCTCAGCCGACACCCTCGTTTACTTTGGCGACCTGAATCCCCCGTTTCAGTCGGCCGCGAAGGCGTTACGCCCAGGCGGGCATCTTGTCTTTACCCTGGAGAAGGCGTCCGACACCTGCGGGGAAGCCGGGTTCGTGCTTCACGCCCTGGGTCGCTATTGTCACACGGAGGATTACGTCAAGACCCGTTTGCAAGAAACCGGTTTCGCGGTTTGCGAGATATCCTCCGTTGTTCTGCGCAAGGAAGCAGGCAAGCCGGTGCAGGGCATGCTGGTTGCAGCGCGGCGAGGGTGATTGCACTGCGCGCGCTCCTCGCCGGTGTCCCATGCCGTATCACCCAACCAGGATTGCTGCGCGGGCCAGGCTGGTCAGATTGACTTCCAGTTCTTCGGGCTTCACGTCTTCGCCCAGTTCTTTCAGCAACGCCGCACGGTCGCGCGATCCGTCCAGCAGCAGCACCAACTGGCGGCCCAGGGCACCGTCGATCTTGAAAACGTTATGGCGCAGCGTGGGAACGACATCTCCCTCACGTAGTTGCCTGCGTGCCAACGCGCTGGCGGTCGGGCGTTCGCTGACTTCCGTTACAAAGCCCGGCTTATGCGCGTGAAGTTCAATGAATCCCGCTTCGTAGGCCTGCAGGATCGCGGTTGCCAGTTCCTCGGCGTCATTCTCGACCCCATGGGACGGCGCTCCGTCATCGTGTCCGAGATGACGCCGGACCCGGGTGAGCAGTTCACTGAAATGCAGGTAGCGCGGCCAAACCTCGCCCAGGTGCAGGAATGCGGTCTTGACGATGGGGCGGCCGCTCTCGATTTCCGCGCCTTTCGGACCCAGGAATAACTGGGGCAGATTCGATCCGGGATCGGGATTCGGGGCCGCCGGGCGCACCTCGCCAGCCACATACAATTCCTGCACGCAGGCGGCCTTCCATGTGCGATCGAGGTTAACTTCGCGGCGGCAAAGCAACGTCTGGCGGAAAGCCCGGCACCTGAGAAAGTCCTCGTACTGCTCGCGGGCGATCACATCCCCGCTGTCGAGTTCGCGCAAGGTTGCCGCCACATGGGGAGGATAGTCACCCGGGCGCCGGTCAAGAACGTCGGATTCGGCCAGGTATTGCAGACCGTTCTGCGCGGCATGCTGCGCGAACTCGTGGAAGTACACGGAGTGGTTGACCGGACTCAGGTCGTCGTGAAAGAAGGCGGCGTCGGGGTATTTGACAACCCGTTCCAGTTCCTGTTTGAGGGTCATCCGATACACATCCGGTTCAGCCTTCGACTCCGCCAGGAATTTGAGCAGTCCGCGGGCTTGACGGATCTGCTGCTCCGGATCCGGGAAATGGCCAGCGTGGTACTGCATCATCCGGCGCACCAGATCCCGCTGATGGTTGCCGGGATAGGCGTTGTAGCTGATATAAGCCACGCCGCAGGGGTTCAATCGCTCCCCGCAGATCGCGAGGATTTTATCGCGCACGACCGCCGGCACCCAGGAATACAGTCCATGCGCGATAATGAAATCGAAATGTCCGAGAGCCTGCGGGAAATCAAGGACATCGAGTGCGTAAAGGACGATGTTCTTCAGACCCAGGTCCGCCACCGCCGCTTGTCCCTTCTGAATGGGCCGTTGGGCCAGATCGACGCCGACGAACTCGCTACCCGGGAGTGCATACGCCATGGCGATCAGGTTACTGCCATCGCCGCAGCCCAGTTCCAGCACGCGACAGCGCTCGACGGGAGCGGGCGTCATCCCAAAAAGCTTCGCCAGGGTCGCCAACCGGTCAGGGTGGGTCTGGGCAAACACAGCACTGGGATAGACCACGTTGTCGTAAGGCGTCGGGGGTGTCGGTGCTGGATCGGTCATGAACTCGCTTCTGCTCTCAATTCAACTCAGAAAGAACAATTGGACTACGAAACACCCGAAATGCG
>CAYOQM010000073.1:0-11353 GCA_964406065.1 uncultured Verrucomicrobiota bacterium | reverse complement strand
TTCCGTTGCGGCCTTGACCAACGCGGTGCGCGCAGTTGCCAACAGGAGTGGGATTGGCTAAGCTTTGAAGGATTATCTACTTAAGGAGAACCTGCTATGGACGATATCCTGCTGAAAAACGGCCGGTTACTGGAGGATGAGTTCTTCTCGAAGAAGGACGCCATCCTCATCGAGCAGCTGCGTCAACTGCAGCGCATGGAACAGACCCAGAAGGCGCTTTCCGAAGTCTCCGGTATCACCAATAAAGCCGTGCTCAAGCACCTGGTCGAACTCGACATCCACCCCGACCTGCTGGCAACACTCGCCCTTGTTCCCTTAGTGGAAGTGGCGTGGGCGGATGGCGAAATACAGACGGACGAGCGGAAGGCCATTCTGGAAGGCTCTGTCAAACTGGGGATGGGCCCCGGCTCGGTAGACCACACCCTGCTGGAGGAATGGCTCAAACAGAAGCCCTCGCCCAGGATGCTCGACGCCTGGATCGCTTATGTCCGAGGACTCTGCGAGGTACTCACCCCCGCCGAACGCGACGGCCGCAGGGACTCCTTCCTGACCCGTGCGAGGAATGTCGCGGAAGCCGCCGGTGGTTTTCTTGGCCTCACGTCTAAGATTTCCGCCAACGAAGAGGCGATGCTCAAAAAGCTCGCCTCGGCATTCGCCGACTGAATGCCGTCCGGCTCGAAAACACAATGCAGGGCATCATGCCATTTTTCTGGGTGGGAACGGGCGGGCTGATCGGCAGCCTGTGCCGCTTTGTCTTCACGCTCTGGATGGGGGCACCCGCGGCCCTGATGCCGTGGGGAACCCTGACTTCCAACCTGACCGGCTGCTTCGTGATCGGCCTCGTGAGCCAACTGGCCACGGACACACTCATCCTGTCACCCTCCGCCCGCCTGTTTCTCGCCACCGGCTTCTGCGGCGGATTCACCACCCTGTCATCGCTCATCTACGAATTGATCCAGATGGTCCGGGACGGTGAGTGGCTCCATGCCCTGCTCTACCTGAACGGAACGTTTTTCGGCGCGGTTCTGGCGTTCATTGCCGGAACGGCCTGCATCGGACTTATCCGGCATTGGATACATTAGGAGGACACCCATGAACCCTGAAAGCGAAGCCACCCTGTTGCGGATCTTCATCGGAGAAGGCGACCGCCTCCATCACACCGCCCTCCACGAACTCATCGTCAAGAAAGCCCACGAGGCAGGTCTGGCGGGTGCCACCGTGCTGCGCGGCCTCATGTCCTATGGCGCCTCCAGCCATTTCCGCACCAACCGCATCCTCGACCTGGCCGCCGACCTCCCCGTCGTGATCGAAATCGTGGACACCGAGCCGAAGATCCAGTCCTTCCTCCCCGTGATCGACGCGCTCTTCGAGGAATCGAAATGCGGCGGCCTGATCACCCGCGAAAAGGTGCGTGTCGTCAAATACCTGCCGGGTAAATCATGAGCGATTTCCCTCCTCTCCCTCAAACTGGCGGCAAACGCTCCTTCCGCCTCGGCGTCACCTCTTATGTGTATCCGGCCGACTTAAGTCCCAACATCCGGTTGCTGGCGCCTTTCGTCGATGATATCGAACTGGTCTTCTTTGAATCCAAGGAGCACTGCAATTTTCCCGATCCTTCCGCCGTTGACGAATGGCGCCGCCTCGCCAACGAGCACGACCTGACCTTTACCGTTCATTTTCCCATCGACAAGGCGATCGGAAGCCCCGACCCGGCCGAGCGGCACGCCTTTGTCGGGGTCGCGGAACGCCTGATCCGCCTGTGCCAACCCCTCAATCCCCACGGCTGGATCCTGCACTTTGAAGGCATTACCCCGGACGCCCAACCTGAACGAGTGGCCGCCTGGCAGAACGATATCCGACCCCTCCTTCGCCGGCTGACGACCCTGATCGACGATCCTCGTCTCTTCTGCGTCGAGAACCTGGGCTACCCGTTCGAGTGGTGCGAACCCCTCCTCGCCGAATTCCCCCTGGGCATCTGTCTCGACTTCGGGCACCTGTGGCAAATGCAGTACGACTGGAAAGCCCATGTCGCCAAATGGCTCCCCCGCACCCGGATCATCCATCTCTATGGCACGGACCAGTCCTCCCGCCATTACTCGCTGGAAAAGGCGCCCGCCCCCCTCGTGCGGGAAGCGCTGGATTCCATTGGCGACTACAACGGCGTCTTGACCCTGGAGACCTTCGGCCTGGACGACACCGCGTCGTCCTTGCGATGCCTGCAACAGTATCTGGCTCGATAAGACGCTTACCATTCCCCCCTTGAATGAAAGGCGCAACCGCATTACTGTAAGCCCCTGATGAACCCGGAAAAACAACTCGTTCTCGTGTTGGGCGGAGCCCGGAGCGGCAAGAGCACCTATGCCCAGAAACTGGCGGAAGCCTGGTGGCATCACCCGCTCTATCTCGCGCCCGCCGAAACACTCGACGACGAAATGGCCGAACGGGTCCGCAAACATCGCGATCAGCGCGGCCCGCGCTGGGGCTGCGCCGAGGAACCGCTCGACATCGCCCGCATCATCCGGACGCCACCCCCGCCGCACGACGGCGTGTTGCTGGATTGCGCCACACTCTGGTTGACCAACGTGCTCCTGAAAGAGGGTCCCGCCGCAGTGAAAACCCGACAAAAGGAACTTCTCGATTCCCTAGCCGCCAGTCCCGCCGGCATCATCATCGTCAGCAATGAAGTCGGAACGGGCATTGTGCCGGAGTCCGCCCTCGGACGGGAATTCCGCGACCTGCAGGGATGGCTCAACCAGGACCTCGCCGGGACGGCCGATATCGTGATCCTCGTGGTCGCCGGCATTCCTCTGACCATCAAGGGAGAACTTCCTACCCTCCGGCAGAGACACTAGCCCCGTCAGGGTGCTTGCGAAACACCGGACGGATTTGATATGTTCTTCCCCGTCACACAGTGCGGAGGGCTTCATGTTCCTGAAATTCAAGAATTCGGATGGCAGTTTAACCGAAATACTTCTGACGGGAAAAGCTTCCCTGACCTTCGGACGCGCCCCTGAGGCAGACATCAGCATACCCGAGACCCGCATCTCCAGAATCCACGCGGAAATCAGACCCTGGGACCGGGATATCTTGATCAAGGACATGAATTCTCGCAACGGCATCACCGTCAACGGCGTCCGCGTCGAGGTGGCCGTCCTGAAGGCCGGCGACGTCATCCGCATCGGCGCCCGCGAATTCACCGTCGAGCAGGAAGCCCAGAAGGGAACCAAGACGATTGTCCGCGAAGTGGCACAGGAAATCGAGGAAAGCAAGAAGGGCTACCGCACCATCCTCCGCGAAATCGTGAAGACGACCGACGCGATGAGAAAAACCCCGGACCTCAAGCCCCGGAACCCGGGCAACCCCACCTCCTAAGACCCACGATCAATCAGGGCGGACGCCTCAGCCTGTTAAGAACCTGACTATGACTGGACTAGTAATAGCAGAATCCGTCTGCCTCGTCGTGCTGCTCGGGATGTCGGCCTTCTTTTCCAGCGCGGAAACGGCGCTCTTCTCCCTTTCCCCGATGCAGACCCACCGCCTGCGCCGGCACCATCCCAAGGCGACCAAGCAGATCGAGGCCCTGCTCGCAGCCCCCGCCGGGTTGCTTTCCTGCATCCTGATCGGCAACACCATCGTGAATGTCGCCGCCGCCAACCTGGGGTATGTGGTCGCCGAGCAACTCTGGCCCCGCAACGGCGAACTGATTGCCATCCCCCTCGTCACCCTGCTCCTCATCATCTTCGGGGAAGTGACCCCCAAGCGGCTGGCGGTACGCCATCCCGAAATCCTGTCGCTGTATTACCTTAAGCCGCTGAGCTTCCTGATCTGGCTTTTTACTCCCATTCACACCCTGCTGGACACCATCACCCATACCTTCCGCGAACACCTTGTACCCCACCGTCCCGCGCTGACCGAGGCGGAATTGCTGACGGCCGTGGATATCGGGCACGAGGAAGGTGTGATCAACAAGGATGAGCGCATGATGGTGGATGGCATCATCCGGCTTGAAAAACTCCAGGCCAAGGACGTCATGACCCCGCGCGTTGACCTGATCGGCCTTGATCTCGAGGGCGAACCCGCCGACTGGCCCGCCATCTGCCGCAAAGCCCGGTTCCGGTTCCTGCCCGCCTTCAGCGGCGACATGGATCACGTGAAGGGGTTTGTCGATGTCGGCCGCTACCTGATGGATCCCGACAGCGATATCACCGCGTCGCTGCACCCTCACTTCTACGTGCCCGATACCGCCCCGCTCGACACCCTCCTCACCATGTTCCAGCAACAGGCGCGTCGGTTGGCCATCGTCATTGATGAATACGGCGGCACCGCGGGACTGATCACCCGCGGCGATATTCTCGACGAAATCGCCGAATTCGCAGGCGGAAAACCCGATGGACAGAGCCAGAACATCGAACCGTCAGGCTATAACCGCTGGCAGGTCGACGGCAATACCAGCCTCGAGGAGGTCAATTTCGAGTTGGGCCTCGAACTCGATGCCGACGGCGCCGACCGCATCGCGGGCTGGGTGACCGCCCAGGCCAAGCGTTTCCCGAAAACCGGGGACTTGATCGAGGTGAAAACCTGCCGGGTTACGGTGCTCCAGATGCGCAAGCACCGCATCACGCGCGTTCAGATTGAAAAACATGAACCAACCATCGAGCATGAGTCGGAGGTGCGGGTATGATCCTGTCCGATATCATCCTCATCCTCGTGTGCCTGGCGGGCGCGGCCTTCTTTGCCGGGATCGAGACCGGCATCATCTCGCTCAACCGGATGCGCCTGCGGCATCTGGCCGAAAAAGGAGACCGGGATGCCAGAATCCTGCAGAACTTCATCGAACAACCCGACCGACTGCTGGGCACGACCCTGGTCGGCACCAACCTGTTCATCGTCATGGCCTCCGTCATCTCGGCGGATCGTGGCGCCCGACTGGGCCACTGGGGCGAAGTGTTGACCGGCATCACCATGACCATGGTCGTGCTGGTCTTTTCCGAGTATCTGCCCAAGGCCTGGTTCCAGAGCCGCCCCCTCAAACGCTGCCGCCCCTTTGCCGTGCCCCTCCGCTGGAGTGCCCTCCTCCTGCGGCCCCTGATTAATGGCATCAACTGGGTGACCGACTGGGTGATTCCCTCCGGTTCGGAGCGAAAATCCAGCCGGGCCCTGGTCTCCACCAAGGATGAAATCGATGTGCTGGCCCAGGAAAGCGCCGAGCACGGCACCCTCTCCCCGCGGCAGCGCATCATGATCCGGCGCGTCTTGGAACTCTCCGGCAAAAAAGCCGGCGACATCATGACCCCCCGTGCTCTCATGACCACCCTGGCCCCGGGCTGCACGGTCAATGATCTCGTCGCCACCCTCCGCCAGTCAGCCCATCCACGTCTTCCGGTCTGCGAGCAGGATGGCCACACCTTCCGCGGAACCATCAATTTCTTCGATGTCATGGCAGGGAACGAAGAAGGCGACAAGAACAGCCCTATCGACAAATATATTCGCCCCCCGCTGTTCATTCCCGAGGACACCACCATCATGGAAATCTTCGCCAAACTCCGCCTCTCTCGTCAGGCCATGTGCCTGGTGGTCAATGCCAAGTCCGAGGTGACCGGCCTGATCACCAACCAGAACGTGCTCCAGGAAATCGTGGGAAAACTATGAGGATCTCCGCAGCCACACGGCCTCTCTGCTCGTCCTGCACCCGATACATCGGCCTCGTTGGCCGCTGTCCCTACTGCGAGGCCGACACCCCGCACCGGCGCACGCTGGGTCTATTGAGAGGAACGGCCTTGCTGCTCGGCTTCGGAGGAACCCTGCTCCTGCTGGCCTTATGAATACCGCACCACACCCCGGCCTGCCCTTGTTTACCCCGCAGATGATCCGGACCCGGGTGGACACCCTGGCCGATGAAATCGCCCGCGATTACCACGGTCGTGACTTCACGGTCGTCATCGTTCTGAAGGGGGGATTCGTCTTCGCCGCCGATCTCATCCGCGCGCTATCCCGGCGCCGCATTCACCCCCTCGTCGATTTTATCGCGTTTTCCAGCTACGGCTCCGGCACGACAAGCCGTCGTCAGGTCACCCTGAAACAAGAACCCTCACTGCCGGTCAGGAATCAGCCCATCCTGCTGGTGGACGACATTCTCGATACCGGCCATACCGTCCAGGCAGCCAGAGCCCTCCTCTCCAGCCTCGGGGCCACCGAGATCCGTCTTTGCGTCCTGCTCGACAAGCCTTCTCGCCGCGAACTCCCCATCACTGCCGACTATAATGGATTCAACATCGAAAACGTCTTCGTGGTGGGATACGGATTGGATCATGACAACCGTTACCGGGAATTGCCATACCTGACGGTTCTGACGCCGGGCAAGACGCCATGACTCCCTCGCCGGACTCGCTACTCCCTTGGCTGGGCTTGTGCCTGATCGCCTTCCCGGCTCTCGTTAGCAGGCCTTGCCCCCTCGTTACCGCGCAGACCTTTCGCGCCCGGGTTACCTCGGCAATCCTTTCCTTTGCCGGAGGCCCAACTGCGTTCATGCTCGCGGGCACGCTCGGGTGGATCCTGCTGTTCCACCTGCCGGCTGGCGTGTCCCCGATCCCCGGCGTCAGCGTTCTTGTTCTGGCGAGCATCACCGGGATCATCCTGCTTCCCCTTAGTTTTTCAACCCGTTTCCCCGCCGGACTCCCGCTGTTGGAATCCGGTGCCCGGATGGGCCTCGGCCTCGCCTGTGCCGCCTGCTGGCTGAGCACCAGGGGTGGATCCAGTCATCCGGATATCCTCCTTGTCGGCACCGTGGCCGGATTGCTTCCCGATGCCTTGGATTATTGGGTCGCCCGGGTTCTACGCCGCATCGATATCCATATTGTTCCGGATCCCCTCGCTCCCGCCCCCGGCCTGATGGCGGCAGCCCTGGCGCAGGCGGTCACCCGATGCCATGTCGAACAACGGCCATTCCAGCTTGAGGTTTATCCCGGCAGGAACCAGGCTGGTGCCTGGCTGCAATACCACATTGAGATATCCAACCCAGCCGCCCTGGTCACGGTCACTCACGACGGCGCCAGCACCTCGTCCCGGCTTTCCGTGCCGGTGACAGGCACCCATCCCTTCAGTCTAACCACGGGAACGGAACCGCTTTCACTGGAATTGTTCCCTGCGAAAGATGGCCGTGTCCGGATGGTGTCGGCCTTCTGGCAGAGCGGATGGTCTCACAGCCTGTTGTCCGCCCTCATTGCCGGGTTGCTGGCGGGAACGGCCTTCGGATACGGCGCCGGCCTGATCACCGTGCTGGCCTGGGCAATGCATGTCCTGCTGGATCAGTCGGGATATGGCGGAACCGCCTGGGGGTTCCCTTTTGTCCGGCATCACATGGCGGGATTCCAGTTGTGGCGTCCTGCACGGGCGCGGGTATTGAACCTTGGAGTACTCTGGCTCGGCCTGTTGGTCACGGGCTTGGGGCTGAGCCGGGTTGCCCTCCCCGGAATAACCCCCGTCAACCCGGTGGCGCTACTCGTGGTCGCCGGAATCACGCCCCTGGCGGCAATCAGGGTCTTGTCCGGATTAAAATCGTGACGGTTCGGTTCCTCCGGCGGGTCGCCTCGTCATCCCCCGGGAACAGCAGTCTTTCGTCACCGTTCGACGCCGCGTGCATCATGGTCATGGGAACATGCGCCTGGTGCCAGAAATACCGGATCACTTCCACGGCGCGGGCCAGACCCAATTCCTGATTGTCGCGGAAGGGGCCCCCGTTCTTCAAGGGAGTCGCATCCGCATATCCGGTAACCCGCACATCCCACTGCCCGGCATGCCGGGCCAATATGGCGCCGACCTGCATCAGAAGTTCGTCCTGTTCCGGGTCCAATACCACTCGACTGGAAAACAGAGGCTCCGCGAAAGCCAGGCGAACCGTGGAATTGCTCTCGCACGACGGGACAAGTCCCTCCGCCTCCAGCGCCTTGAATTCCCCAATGTCGATCCCCGGCTGATGAATCGCCGGAGCCGGGGCGGTGATTCGCACCGTGTTCGTCACCACAACCACGCGGGGCGCCGCCACGACAGGGAGAGTTGCGACACCCGGCGCGAGTCTGGGCCGCCCGATGACAACGCCCATGACAACGCCACCCAGCAAGACCGGAAGCAGGCAGGAACCCATCAGAATCAGGTGGCGCGGCGTCGCCCAGCGCGATGGAGTCGTTACCGAGACGCTCTCGGGCGCGGCTTGAGTCGGCGAGGGCGTTTCATCCGGAAGGGACACACCCGGATCAGGGGCGGAAACGGGAACCGTATCCCGGACGAGCGGGGCGGACGGATGCCTGGCCACGCCAATGGTTTCGGGGACGCCCTCGATCAGGGACCCCAGTCCGCGTCCCAGTGAATTGTTCTTAGGCGCCGGCATGCGGGCTCGCTTCCCGTTCCGCCGCCGGATCGGCGCCCCCGTGCGGGGTGCTGACAAAGGCAGGGGCGTTCATCTGCACCGGTTTTTCAAAAGGCGACTTCAACTTGAATCCGCCGCCTGGATCGCCATCCTCCTCCTCAACTCCGCCGTTGCGGCGGGCCAGAAACTCGCGGGCCAGTTGCCGGTAGGCCGAGGCGCCGGTACACAGCGGATTATAGGCAATGATCGGCTTACCGAAACTCGGCGCTTCCCCCAGCCGGACATTGCGCGGAATGAGGGTTTCAAAAACCTTGTCGCCGAAATGGCGGATCACTTCCTGCACGACCTGTTGCGACAGGTTGGTCCGGCCGTCATACATGGTCATGACAATGCCTTCCAGTTGGAGTCCAGGATTGACCCCATTCTCGCCCAGCTGTTTGATCAGGCGGGTCATCACGCTCAAGCCTTCCAGCGCGTAATATTCCGCCTGGAGGGGAATGATCACCGAGTGGGCGGCCGCCAGGACATTCATCGTGAGGACGCCGAGTGACGGCGAGCAATCCAGGATGATGAAATGAAAGCGGCCCGAGGCAATGACATCAGCCAGGAGGAGGCGCAACCGGTGGAGGGAGTGCTCTCCGCGGGCAATTTCAACCTCGGCCCCGGCAAGGTCGATTTCCGAGGGAATGATGCTCAGGTGCTTGAACGGGGTCGGCTTGATCAGCTCCTCCGCGCGCACCCCGCCGAACAGCGCGCCATACAAGCTGGCACCGGGCTCCTTGGGCAACCCGAGGCCGCTGGTGGCGTTGGCCTGCGGATCCAGGTCCACGAGCAGGATTTCCTTGCGCTTCTCCGCCAGGCAGGCCGCCAGATTGATGGCCGTGGTGGTCTTGCCCACCCCGCCCTTCTGGTTGGCAATGGCTATGACACGGGTCTGCATCGAACCCGTACTGTACGAATCCGGGCCGCGCCTGTCGAGCCAGACCTCCGGCCCTATTCCCGGCCGAACTTGCGGGCCAGTTCCCTGAAGGAGATATGGATCAGCGTGGGGCGCCCATGTGGACAGGTATAGGGCATTTCGGCGGACGCCAGCGACACCACCAGTTGCTCCACCTCGGCGAGGCTCAAGCGGTCGCGCGCCTTGACGGCAGCCTTGCAGGCGGCCTGGGCGATGGCTTCCTCTCGCCATCGGCTATGGCTGCCACGTTCGCCGAGGGTTTCCAGATGCTGCGCCACATCAATCAACATCTCCCTCACGCCCAGCCCGTCCATCCCCCAACCTGTTTCTTTCTTCTAAGGTCTGACCCCTCGTTTCCTGAATCTCAGCTCTTTCTTATTGGGGCAACCAGCCGCGTGAACGCAGTTCCTTCTCCATACATTCCGCCAGCACCCGGTGTCCGGCAGGGGCCGGGTGCATGAAGTGGACGAGATATTCCGGGGGATACTGGGTCTGAGAAATCCCCTCATTCGTATTGTAATACGGGACCCCCACCTCTTTGCAGATCTCCACCGCTTCGCGTTGCATCGGCCCGAAAACAAGCACATTAAATCGATGTTTCCGGCTTAGCTCCATGATCTCGGAGAAACATTGTTTGACCCCGCTCACATCCGTCCCTTCTTTGAAATGCTCAGGGACATTACCCTCATTATATTCCCGCATGTCACTGATGCGGCTCAAGGCGATGTCCGCAAATTTCTGACGGTTAAAAGTGAGATAATAAAGAAAAGAAACGTCCTTCCGGCTCCATTGACTTTTTTGAGGAATGAAAAAGGGGAAGTTAAAATCATTGTCACACCACCCGATCACGACCACATCCGAGGCAAAAGCGAGCGCCCGACATTTCAGCATTTCCAACTCAAGCTGGGTGTTGTAACCCGGCACCCCGAAATTTAACACTTCATAGATGCGGCCATCACCCCTTGCATTGAGCAGGCGTCCCAGAACCGCCATATAGGGATCATCCTGATCCACATCCCACCCGAACATGCCGGAATCGCCCAATCCGACAATCCGGAACGTGTTGGAGCCCTTGGTGAGTTGATACTCCCGGACATCTCGCATACCGGTGCTGTTAATTTTGACCTGATGATGTCCGAAATCCATCTCCAGCCGGGGCTGCAACTCATAAACCAACCCGGGATAGGCACTCCGCTGGACAATTGCCGCAAGCGGATGGGAACTCTTAATAGTTTCTTTGGTCAACTTCGAAGAGATGGATCCCAAACGATCCAACGACTGAGTTTCCTGAGTACGTTTCAATATGACGCGCAACCCGATTTCCGCCACCAGCAAAGCCAGTACTGTACTAAACACACACAAGCCCAAGCGTCCGGCAAAAACAAGCCATTGCCGCCGGTTGTAATTCACTCCATACTTTAGTAAAAACCAGCCAAACCACCCCAGCAGCGCCAGGACAAACCGAGGCTGGGGATGCGTCGCATGGAACACACGAACGATGGGGGCTCCTTTAACTGCCATCAGGATCAGGACCGCCACATTAACAAGACTCAAAATGAGTAAACCCCAAGCTAAAATCCGCCCCCAGCGGAAGGGAACCAGGGACTGGAAGATAGTATTTCCGCTTCGCACTAAAGTGAGAACGGTGTCTATCCGGCAGGTATATTGCTTCTTCAACAACTCCGCCGCCCCATTCCATCCCCATGGATAAGAAATCGCTTTTCTGACGGTACTGGCACACGCCCGTTGAGACCGTCCTGAAACATCGTTTTCATGGTGGAGATCATGCGGAAAGCTGGCGAGAAGGTCAAGATCGGGTACAAACCCCCATTTTGAAGCGCTGAGGCCGGTCTGATCATCGAAGCGGACCTGTTTTGCTGTGAGCCGCGCCTGTCGAGCCAGACCTCGTCATTCCCGGCCGAACTTGCGGGCCAGTTCCCGGAAGGAGGTATGGATCAGCGTGGGGCGCCCATGGGGGCAGGTATAGGGCATTTCGGCGGACGCCAGCGACACCACCAGTTGCTCCACCTCGG
>CAYOQM010000072.1:9736-11431 GCA_964406065.1 uncultured Verrucomicrobiota bacterium | reverse complement strand
CACGCCGCCGGATCTTGACACCCCCGAGGATCTCGTCAATGTTTTCAGCGCCCTGCAGGAATTGATTTCAGAAGACCTGTTGCTGGCCTACCATGACCGTTCCGACGGCGGTCTGTTCGTCACGCTGGCTGAAATGGCCTTCGGCGCGCATCACGGCATCCGGGCTCAGGTGGATGAACTCGGCGACGATCCGCTTGCGGTTCTGTTCTCCGAGGAACTTGGCATGGTGATCCAGGTGACCGATCAGGCCATCCCCCGCGTCAATGAAATCCTCACGCGGCACCAGGTCGGCGACCTTGCCGTCATACTGGGCAGCCCCGCCGGCAACAAGGCGTTAACCCTAGAAATGGGCGGCACCGTCATCTATCAGGCGCCGGTTGCAAAACTGAAACAAACCTGGTCGGAACTCACCTGCGAACTGCAGTCCCGGCGCGATAACGCCGACTGTGTCAGGGAGGAATATGACCAGCTCAAGGATGAAGCCGACCCGGGGCTTTCTTACCACCTGACCTACGACCCGGGCCGACCCTTCACCCGGGGCGGATCTTCCCACCCCAAGATGGCCATTCTGCGCGAACAGGGCATCAACGGACACATGGAGATGGCCGCCGCCTTTGAACGGGCCGGGTTTACCAGTGTTGATGTCCACATGACCGATCTGCATTCCGGGCGCATCAATCTGGAGAATTTCGCCGGACTGGTTGCCTGCGGCGGCTTTTCCTACGGCGATGTCCTGGGCGCCGGGGCAGGCTGGGCCCGCAGTATTCTGTTTAATGAACGGCTACGCGACATGTTCCAGGCCTTCTTCCACCGTCCCGACACCTTCACGCTGGGCGTCTGCAACGGCTGCCAGATGGTCTCGCTCCTCAAGGATATCATTCCCGGTGCCGGAGCCTGGCCAAGGTTCACCCGGAACCGGATCGAACAGTTCGAGGCCCGGTATGCCACGGTCGAGATCCAGGAATCGCCTTCGGTCCTCCTGAAAGGAATGGCGGGCTCACGGATTCCCATTCCCGTGGCGCACGGCGAAGGCTTTACCAATTTCGAAAGGACAGGATCGCGGCCCGCCATCCTGGAGCAGAACCTGGCAGCCTTGCGGTATGTTGACACCTACGGGAAGCCCGCGAACCGTTATCCTGCCAATCCGAACGGATCACCGGACGGGTTGACCGGACTCACGACAACCGATGGGCGCGTCACCATTATGATGCCGCATCCGGAGCGCGCGTTCCGAGCCATTCAACTCTCCTGGAAACCTGTTGACCTATTCAAAGGCGAACCGGGCCCCTGGTTGAGGATGTTCCAGAACGCCAGGGAATTCGCGGGGTAGTCATCAGCCTCTGGCATGGGGGCAGCCACCGCCACTGGGGCAGCCGGCACAGGCAGCCGAGGGCTGATGCCCGGATCCGGACGGGGCCATGGACACACTGAAGCCTGAAAGCGCCTTGTTCAGCTTGCCTCCGCATGTCCCGCATTTCACGGGCACATCCTTGTCATTACGAATCAGAACCTCGGTACGTTCATTGCACTTCACACATTCATATTCATATATCGGCATGATCCACCCCTGCTATGACACCATCATGAAAAAGAAAGAGACCGGGACCTTCCGGCCACGGCCTCTTCGTCAGCCTCTACGGACTCAATTAGCCCAGGATCGCATCCTTGGCGGCCTTGGCCACGCGGAACTTCACC
>CAYOQM010000072.1:0-9726 GCA_964406065.1 uncultured Verrucomicrobiota bacterium | reverse complement strand
ACCACGCGCTTGGCGGGAATCTTGATGGCTTCGCCGGTCGCGGGATTGCGGCCAATGCGTGCTTTGCGATTCACCAGCACCAGCTTGCCCAAACCGGGAACTGTAAACCCGTTCTTGGCGTTCTTGTACGCCAAAGCAACCAAGGCTTCAATTGCCGCTGTCGCCTGCTTCTTGCTGATTTCAACCGCTTCCGCCACGCCCGACACGATCTGACTCTTTGTCAACGCTTTAGCCATTAGAGTAACTCCTATGAGGTTTTATCAGACGAATCACCGTGATCCGTCCTCTGAAGTGGGAATATAGGAGCATTTCCTAAGGAATGCAATACCCCAGTGGGATAATTTTCAATGTTTTCAGGGGTTTCTTTAAGGTAAATTTTTTCGCTTTGCAAGTCTCTTCACACCCTCCCTGAATCGCGCGGCCACACCTCCTCAGTTCATCAGGTCACGGGCAAGGCGTTGGCCTGCACCCTTTCCGCCCCCCTGCCTACCATCAAAACAACTCCGGCTGACGGGGAGATCCTGCACGGCGTTTCTGTTCACCCGCTCCCAGCATCTGCACCAGCTTGGGTTCATCGATTTGAGCGATCCCGTGTTTTTCGGCGTCGCGGAGCTTATTGCTGCCGGGATCCCTTCCCACGACAAGGAAATCCGTGCTCTTGCTCACCCCCCCAACCACCTCGCCTCCCCGCTGTCGAATCAATGCGGTCGCCTCATCACGGCTCAGGGACTCCAGTGCTCCCGTCAGGACAAACGACTTGCCCGTCACCTCATCGCTTACCCTGGTCAAATTCGCCGAACCCGGCTCGCCCGCAGGATTGATTCCTGAACGCGCGAGGCTCGACAGGAAGAACTTGCCTGACCCGGAGCTGAAAAAGTCGAGAATGTTCCTGGCCACACCATATGAAATCTCTTCCGACAACCCGACATTTCCAAGCCGCTTTTCGCGGCTCCTGATCCGACTCTTGTGCCGGCTTCTTTGCTCCGCATCGGAAGGCCTTGCCGCCTGTTCCGCCAGGGTTGCAATTTCAGCCTCCAAGCGGGCTTTCTCCTGATCCGCCTGTCGCATAAGGACTGGATTGTGCTGCAACCGGCGCTGAAACGCCGAATGTAGCGCCCCCTCGGCCTCCTCCACGCGACTCCTGGCGATCGCCAGTTCGGAGTCCCTCGCCAAGGGGTCGTTTCCCGACCGCTTCTTAAGCCCCTGATGCGCCACTTGCGCCTCACGCAACACCGTGATGGCCAGAAGTAAATCGGATCCCGCAAGGTCGCCGAAATCGCGGTGCAGCCGGGAGAGTTCGTAGGCAATCTTTTCCCCCACATCAGGAATACCCAATGCATGCAGCCATCGGGAAAGCGGTAGGGAACGGGACCGGTCGAGAGCCTCGCGAACCTTGGTGGCATTCTTCTCGCCAAACAACCGGGGGGCCTCTTTCGTTCCCAGATTCAGGGAGGCCAGTTGCCCGCTTTCCAGATCAAACAGATCAACGGCATCCTTCACCAGGCCACTCTCGGCCAGTTTCTCGGCGACCACCCCGCCGACGCCTGTAATATCCAGGGCACTCCGTTGGGTAAAAAAAGCAATGCTCCTCGCCCTCTGGGCCGGGCAACCTGCAATGTTATCACACCGCCAGGCCGCCTCTTCCTTATTCCCCGCACTGACCTTCTGCTTGATGATCACGCCTCCGCAAGCAGGGCACTTGTTTTGAAGATGGGCGATGAAGTTAAACGGCTCCGTCCCTGGCTTTCGCTTGTCCCGGCACACTTCGACCACCTCGGGAATCACCATCCCAGCCTTCCGGACAAGAACCGTGTCCCCGATCCTGATATCCTTGAGACGGATTTCATCCGCGTTATGCAGGGTCGCGCGCGACAAGGTGGAGCCCTGCACAAATACGGGCCTCAACTCGGCCACCGGCGTCAGCACACCGGTTCGACCCACTTGAATGGTAATATCCAGCACCACAGTCTCTTCCCCGGAAATCCAGGGGATAGGCTTATGCACACGGGCATAGCCCGGCGTGGCCCGCTTCGGAGGAAGTTTGTCGCCCTCGGCACGGTTGTCGATCTTGAGCACCACGCCATCGATTTCGTACGGCAACCGGGACCTGAGATCATGGCCCTCATCATAGCCGCACACGACGTCCTTTCGGTAACACTCGAGCACCTTCCCGATGCCTTCACAAACCCACCAGGACGCTTGCGTCGGCAGTCCCAGGGCTTTGAGGCCTCTCAGTGTGTCCGCGTGGGTGTCAAAATGAATTCCCTCCATGAGGCCCACGGCATAAAACACGGCACTGATCGGCCTGCCGGCAACGTTCCGGGGATCCAGTTGCTTGAGCGTGCCTGCCGTGGCATTCCGGGCATTGGGAAATTCCTTTTCCCCCGCAAGCGCAAGTTCGGCGTTCAGTTCACCGAATTCCGCCGTGGACATGTAGGCTTCGCCGCGGACTTCGAGATACGCGGGCGGATGGTCGGTGCTTAACCGCAGGGGAATATTCCTGATTGTCCGGATGTTCGCCGTGATATCGTCGCCCACATGGCCGTCGCCCCGCGTGGCTCCAAGCACCAGCACCCCGTCACGATAATGAACCGAAATCGAAACGCCATCGACTTTGGGCTCAAGGACATACCGGACGGATTGCTGGTTCAGGGTCTGCCGAACCGTCTCGTCAAACTTCCGCAGTTGATCCAGGGTGTTCTCATCCTGCAGTCGGATACGGCGGTGATAATCCGGCTCTTCCTCCTTCGTGGGCAGTTCCGAGGCATCAACTTTTTCCAGGGACAGCATGGGAAGGACATGCCGCACGTTGCGAAATTCCTTGAGCGACTCACCGCCAACCCGCTGGGTCGGGGAATCCGGGGTGACCAGACCCGGGAACTTACGTTCCAGCGCCTTCAGTTCATCGTAAAGCCGGTCATACTCACGATCCGTAATCTCCGGCCTGGCCTCAACATAATACAACCGGTTGTGGCGGCTGATCTCAGTCCGGAGCCACCCGGCTCTCGTCTCGGCTTCGGACTCATTCATGCCCTACCCTCACCTCCGGCGATACGCCGACTCCCTGTCCGCTGGCAACAGCGCGCCTTATTTCAACGGTATCGGATTGCAGAGATTGCCTTCCTTGTCGGCAATGCGGCCGCAATTGAAACAGGCAAATTTCGGGTCCTGGGCCAACCGCTTGATTTCCTCGGTCTGGCCGTTGGTGGCCAGCATGCACAAATGTCCGGGGTGACCATGCTCATGTTTACAGTCTTTTCGTTTTTCGCTCATATTCTGACTCCCTTGAATGTAATCGGCTAGTGAACTGCAACCCTTTATAACACGGGGTTACGGCTGAATCCATGCCATTTCGTCCTCCTGCGTCGCCTATTCCATCTGCTTCAACAGAACCGCAGCGGTTCCGCTTTCCTCCATACCGGCCCGGAAGGCCCGGACCCTCACCCTGGCGCCAACCCCGACCGGCACGGCACCTGTATAGACGAGGGAATTCAGATCAGGAGCGCGGCCATCCAGGGTATAACGGAGTTCGGCCCCCGGGGTCTCGGTTTCAACCGTGAACTTGACCACGGGCGTCACGACCTTGTTGGCGCTTTCGTTAACCTTGCAGCCCGGCACCGGATAATCCTTCCCGAACTCATAGGCCCCCATATCGGGCAACTTCCCCGTGAATTCATCCGTGAACTCCGGCTCCTCCTGCCCGGCATCAATGCAGGGCGACCCGGCCGCGAGCTTGAAATTGCGGCTGCCCTCGTCAACAAAACCCGGGGTTGGTACCGTGCAATTATTTTTCCACACCAGCTTTTCGGGCGGCACTCCGCCGGTAGTCGGCCACACCGAACCCGTGAAAATATTGTTGATGATGCGGGTTTCACCATAATCATCCCCCCGCCCGCGGGGTCCGGTCTCGATCCCGGTTCCATTCAGGGCACAGGTGTTGTTGAAGACGAAATTATACCGGGAGGGCGAGGTCATCAGTATCGCCGCGCCGGATTGTCCCCACACCACATTCTGCCGCAAAACATAGTTTTCCACGGGGCCTTCCAGACGGATCCCCGTCCCGGCCACCGACACATTGTCATGAATCCAGTTGTAGGCCAGCACCGTCCCGCGCCCGTCGCCGGTCATGCGGATCAGACTGCTGTTGGTAGCCCCCGCGCCCGCATGATGGAGGTCGTTCGCCTCGATCCGGGCGTTCTGCACATTGCTGCACACCATGGCGCCCCCGGCATAGTCCATGACCGACACGTTGCGGATCACCGGCGCGGTACCCTGGACCAGAATGCCCACGGCGGCTCCGCCGTCCTCCTTCTTCCCGCGCAACAGACAGTTGACCAGACAGTTGTTCAGCCCCCCGTCCAGCAGGGCCACCCCATATCCGGTATTGCCGATGACTGAACTATTGACAACCTCATTATCTTTGCCCCCCAGCAGAATGGCCGCCGCCACATTCGTCATCCCTGTCCGCGCGCCACTCCACCAGAGATGGCAGTCGTCCACCCGGCACATCCGGGCCCCGGACAAATTAATGCCACAGGACATCAAATTGAACCCGCGCAATTCAATATGCGCCAATCCCCCCGCGTCCAGCCCCCAATCCCGGACCTGCTTCCCGGGAGACCCGACCGGATGTTCATCAACCCCCGTGAGGGCCACGGTCTCCCCGGGCGCAGGCAGGAAAACCAGGGGCGCACCCGCCTTGCCTGACTTCACCGGCCTGATGGTCTCACGGTAAAGACCGCGACTGACGATGCAACAATCACCCGGCTCCATGATGGACGCCGCCTTGCCAATCGTCTTGAACGGCTGCATCCGGGTTCCGGGATGGGCATCGTCCCCGCTCTTTTCAACGAAATAGTCAACCGCCCACGACGGCCACGCCAACCCGACCAGAACAATGACGAGGAAACAGGATTTCATACCCGGATAATACCCTCTGCCTGCTCCCACTCAAGCCTATAGACTGGAAACTTGACAACCTTGCCGGTAAACGGACAATCACCCCTGTTTCATCACAATAAAGGAGAATCACCCATCATGCAGATCAAGGCATTCAAAGCCTGGTGCGCCCGTCCCGACATCGCCGACCAGGTGGCTTCCGTCCCTTATGACGTCGTTGATACGGCCGAGGCAAAAGCACTGGCCACGGGAAACCCTTACAGCTTTTTACATGTGTCCCGCGCGGAAATCGACATGGATCCCGGCGTGGACCCCTACTCCCCGGAGGTGTATGCCGCAGGGAAACGCACCCTGCATCGCTTCCAGGCTGACGGCTTGCTTCGACAGGAAACAAGCCCCCAGGTGTTCCTCTATCGCCAAACCATGGGCAAGCATACCCAGCGCGGAATCGTGGCCTGCTGCTCCACAGCGGAATACGAACAGAAAATCATCCGGATCCACGAGAAAACACGGCAGGATAAGGAGGATGACCGGACCCGCCACATCAACACCCTGAACGCGCAAACCGGACCGGTATTCCTGCTCTACCGGGACAATGCCGTCCTCGATGCACTCGTCAGATCCATGGAAGAAACCACGCCGATATACAATTTTACAACCCCTGACGGCATCACCCATGCCGGCTGGCGCTTCGCCTCGCCTGAGGCCGTCACCCGGGCTTTTCTCAGTGTCCCCCTGGCCTACATTGCCGACGGACATCACCGGGCCGCCTCAGCAGTGCGAGTAGCGCGGGAACGGCGCTCACTCAACCCGAACCCGACCGGAAATGAATCCTACAACGGGTTTCTCGGGGTTCTGTTTCCGGCCAGCCAGATGCAGATACTTCCGTATAACCGGCTAGTGAAAGACCTGAATGGCATGAATTCGAAGGCCTTCCTGGACGCCGTCAGGGCCCGGTTCACCGTCAACCCGGCCACAAGCACAAAACCAGCCGCCCCGGGTGCCATTGGGATGTATCTGGCAGGAAGTTGGCACGAACTGACCTGGACGCTGCCAGACCGGACATCGCCGGAAGAGCGGCTTGACGTTGCCGTTCTGCAGGATCGGCTATTGGGGCCGCTTCTCGGCATTGATGATCCCCGCACCAGCAAGCGCATTGAGTTCGTCGGCGGTATCCGCGGCACGGAAGAGCTTGAGAGGCGCGTGGCTTCGGGCAGTCATGCCGTGGCCTTCTCGATGCATCCCACCACGGTCGAACAGTTGATGGACATCGCTGACGCGGGAGGCATCATGCCCCCTAAAAGCACCTGGTTTGAACCCAAGTTGCGGGACGGTCTTTACATTCACTCGCTGGACTGAAATGACGCTGGGTCATCCGCCTTTCCCGCGAAATTAGACAATCCTGAAGTGATGTGATAGACTGGCGTCATGAAACAAAGAATCCTCGTCATGGACGACGATGCTTCCATCCGCAGGATTTTACAACTCATGCTGACTAAACTGGGATATGATGTGGTTACGGTTCCATCCGGGGAAGAGGCGCTCGCCTGCTATGAGCTCGCGATGAAGGATGAAACCCCGTATGCGGCGGTGCTGCTGGATCTGACCGTGCATAAAGGCATGGGCGGAGACGAGGTGCTTCCCAAACTTAAAGCCTTGAATCCTGATCTGTATTCCATTGTCGCCAGCGGTTCCGTGTCGGCGTTGGCCGCCCGGAATTACAGGGCTCGGGGCTATACCGATGCACTGGCCAAGCCCTTCCGGATTCAAGATGTAATGAAATGCCTGGACAAACTGGCGGCGCAGCCTGCCTGCTGATCACACCGAAAGCCTACATGAAAAAATCGCCCTCCGGAAACCTGCTACGCCTGAGCGCCACCTGGCCTGAAGTGGAAGTGCTATTTGAAGACAAGGACCTCATGGCGCTCAGCAAACCCGCAGGATTGCTGAGCGCGCCGGATCGTTGGGACAAGACCCGCGAAAACCTGATGGGGTTGCTGCATGCGGGAATACACCTGAAACGTCCCTGGGCACAATCCCGCGGTCTCAATTACGTCGCAAACACGCACCGTCTCGACGCGGGAACCAGCGGCGTGGTCTTGCTGGCGCTCAACAAACCCGCCCTGATGAATCTGGCGCGGCAATTCAATGACCAGCATCCTCGCAAGACCTACCTGGCGCTGATTGAAGGAACTCTCGCCGAAGAGACCGTGGAGGTTGATCTGCCGCTCGCCCCCAGCCTTGTCCAAACGGGATTATCCGTCGTCGACCGGGGGAACGGGAAAAAGGCCGTCACCCGCTTCACTCGTCTTGAAGCCTTCAAAAAATACTCGCTGATCAAGGCGGAACCGGCCACCGAACGGCTTCACCAGATCCGCATTCATCTCAAGGCGATCGGATGCCCGCTGGTGGCCGATGCCGACTACGGAACCGGATTCCCGCTCCTCCTCTCGCAACTGAAACGCGACTACCGCATGAAGGCCGAGGGCGAACGCCCCCTGATGGCACGTCCTGCCCTCCACGCGGCTGGTATTGAGATCCGGCATCCCCGGACCGGGGCGCTTCTGCTGATCGAGGCGGCCCAACCAAAGGATTTTGTCGTCTCCATCAAATATCTCCAGAAATTCGGCCGCTGATCAGTCGCTCACGGCGGCACCGACGGAGTTGTCAGACGGACGGCGGAGAGAGGTCGCGCTGCACACCCATCCCGTCTCCGCCCATCTCCAGGATAAACCCGAACGTCCCGGCATCAATCACATGGACATTATCATGGTTTTCAAGTCGGATGGGGTCCCATTGCGTTGCTGAGCCAGGGAATACTGACGCGCCTAGGTAGTCTCAAGGAGGCAGGAAGGCCAGGGAGGTCCTGAGAAGACATTGATTTCGGGGGCATGACCACATAATATATCCCTATGAGTCCAACGATATTCAGATGGCGGGGATACCGGTTCTTCTTCTTTTCGCGGGAAGAACGCAGGCCCCATGTCCATGTAGGGTGTCCGGACGGGGAGGCCAAGTTCTGGATCGAACCCACGGTTGAACTGGTTCGCTCCCATGGTCTCCAACCTGTCCAGGTGGCGGAATCATGCAAGATGGTGGAGGAAAAACGCAATGAACTGCTCGACGCTTGGCACAAACACTTCCCTGGCTGAAGTCACCAATATCGACTCCTTTGGCTTTTGGCTTCTTGCCCATGACAAGGAGTATTTCCTGCCCTATGGGGATTTTCCATGGTTCCGGACTGCGACCATCGACCAGATCCTGAATGTACAACTGTTGAATGAGGATCACCTTCATTGGCCCTCCCTCGATATCGACCTTTGTCTGGATTCCCTCGAGACTCCTGAGGCATTCCCGCTGATCTACAGATGAGAGATGCCGGGAGCACCCCAGGAGAACGGCAACCTTCCTGTAGGGGACCAGGGATACGTCAGAGTAGGTTCGCCCTGCGGCCTCTGCCTTGATCACACGGCCTGCCCCGATGATGACCGCAGCACCCAGGACAAGGCCTGGAAAGACGATCAGCTTGAGCTTCATCTTCAACCACACTCCCACCTTGATTCATCCTGCGGATTGTCTCCGCAAGTGCTAACTTTCAGATACTTTCAGAACCCCGCCGTACGCTCACGCTAGCGGCGATAGGTTGGGACGGCGTGTCGACTCATTCTGTTGTTTCTGGAGATATTCTTCCCGAAGTCGACGGCGATCCTCAAGAGTTAACCGTTCTTGACGCCTCCGTTCCCCGGGGTTGTCGGGGATATCGGCGGGTTGCCGCTCCTTGGATTTGCGGATGTCTATAGGCAACATCACGGTGTCCGTTACGAGCGAGATTGGTAGATCGATCAGGAAACAGAAAGGAACGAGCGTATAACCAGCAAGCGGTGCCACCCAACCTGAACTGTGGGTTTGAAATACAGAGTTACCGGTAATGCACAGCCAGAATATCGTGCCGTCTGTTCGTGTAGCCGGATAGACACCTTGTTTGATGTCCGCGACGTTCTGCTGCCCCCTTCCCAAGAAGGTGCCGCAACCAGTGCTCATCAATATCGTGGTTGCTGCCACAAGGATAGGAATAATCTTCATTCTGATCTTCCGTCGAACGTCAAGGTAACCGGCAGCCGGAGCTGCTAGCGGAGGGAACCCAAAGCTTGCCCTGGACCGTCCGGTTGACCACCGTGTTCAACGCCAACCCTGGTGAAAACCCAGCCCCCTGTGTATCTGGAGTCCAGGAACACCTGGAACAATTTGTTTGGGTTTTGCATGCCAATTTCGAGTCCACCCTCTCGCCCCCATGTGATTGGCCCCTTCCTCTTTCCGCCCCATATATGCCTACCAATGTATTGTTTCTTCGAAGCTACATAGACAATTTCACCGATGAGCTCGCCAGGGTCGCTAATATTGCTATCTGTGGCAACCTGATAAATTAGATACTTGCCCTCATCAGGTTTGATCTCAATCGTACCACCGATAATTATCGGGCAATGCCAAACGCCCCGTATGAGGTCTCCTTCCTTCTGGCCACTTATGGTCGTATCCTCATTCGTTAGCACAGCACACAGGACAACCGATACCGCCATCCAGCCCTGACTTCACAGTTGATACTACTCATCTCGTCACCTCGCGCCTTCCTCATTGTTGTGTCTCCAGTTTCTCTCTTCAGTCGAGCCAGATCGAGAACACCGCAAATCAGGCTGAGCCACGGTCAGCGGCGATAGGCTGAATTTGTTTGTTCGCCGATAATCTCATTAAGTCCTTCGACGATTTGACTCATCTCGGCATCCGAAACATGTCCCATGCGCTTGCCCAAGCGCTCAATGGAAAGCGTTC
>CAYOQM010000071.1:0-11439 GCA_964406065.1 uncultured Verrucomicrobiota bacterium | reverse complement strand
GGGACTGGCAGGATAAGTGCCTGGTCGCCAGGGATGCCAAGGGGCGACCTTTCCCGGGTTATGGCGGCGATTTCGGCGAGGATGTGGTGGAACGAACCAATCCCCTTCACATGACCTGCAACGGGGTGGTTCTGCCGGACCTGACTCCGAAGCCGGTCGCCTACGAGATCAAGAATGTCCAGTCGCCGGTCCAGATTGCCGCGACATGGGGTCGCCAGGATCGGTTCAAGCTGAAGAACCGGCACCAGGCTGGCGACACGTCGGGCTACGCGCTGGCGTGCAAGGTGCTGGAAGACGGCGAGGTCATCCGCGCGATGAAACTGCCGATGCCGGTGGTGCAACCCATGAAGGACGCCGATTTCGAGGTGGATCTGGCCAAGTTGTTGCCGGTGAAGAAGCCGGGTTGCGAGTATCACCTGGATTTCCAGGTGACCCTGGCCAAGAAGACGCCGTGGGCTCCGGCCGGGCATGAAATCTACCACACCCAGTTTGCTTTGCCGTGCGCCGGGCCCGCCGAGGCGAAGGACGCCGCCATCGTGCCGGCCATGCTGTCCACGACGGTCGAGGCGTACCGCATCACCGGTCAGGGGCTTGCCGTGGTGTTCGACCGCAAGACCGGCCTGATCACCTCCTGCGAGAAGAACGGCGTTGCCTACCTCTGTCAGGGCGCGCTGGAAAACCTGTCGCGTCCGCAGACCGGCCTCGACACGGACAAGGGATGGGGGCCCTATGACCTGTGGCTTCCCTTTGCGCCTGACAAACTGGTCCGGCATGCCGGCGCGACCAGTGCCTATACCCTGCCGGACGGGCGGGTTCGGGTGGAGGTGGCCTCGACGCTGGTGTCGTCGGCCAGTCCCCATGGAATCCGGGGCGAGACGGTCTACACGATTTCCGGCGAGGGCCGGATCCGCATCGATATGCGGCTGGATATTGACCGGAACTTTCAGCATGTCCCGCGGGTCGGGCTCTCCCTCGTGCTGCCGGCCGGATTTGAAACCCTGGAATGGGTTGGGCGCGGACCGGGCGAGAACTATTCCGACCGCAAGGATCATACGCTCCTGGGGCGATATGCCTCCACCGTCAAGGACCAGCATTTCCCGTTCATCCCGCCCTCCGAGTGCGGCGGGCATGAGGAGACACGCTGGGTAAAGCTGGGCAACGCCAAGGGAAGAACCCTGCTGATCGAGAGCCCCGCGCCGTTCCATTTCGACGCCAGGCATTCGAGTGTGGCGGACTACCGGAACGCGGCGCACGACCACGAGTTGCCGCGGCATAAGGAGGTCTTCCTGAATCTGGATTGCCGCCACGCCGGCATCGGCGGCAACATGGGCTGGTCGACTCATACGGACGAAAAACATCTGGTTCCCGCAGGCTCCTACGGATTCCGGTTCACCCTGCAAATGCAATGAAAACACGGGATTTGCGCTGGCTTGGCACCCTTCAAGTTTGATATCATCAAACGCCTGACAGATTCCCAAGGACTGTGGACAAGAAGGATGACCCATGGCGATTGATGCCTGCTGCAATAGGTGGAAAGAACGGTTGGGAGTGCTGATCCTGTGCCTGGTCGGGCTCCTGTTGCCTGCCTGCCAGGTTCTGGCGGCGGGGTCCCTTCAGCGCAGCAATGTGGTGGAGGTGAGCGCCACCGCCATGACTTTACCGCCGGCCGTCCTGTTGTCCTGGCCCCTGCCGGAAGCCCGCGCCTACACCGTCTACCGGCGTGGCATGGGCACCACCAACTGGGGGAGCGGCACCAACATCGGCATTGTCGGCACCTATACGGACACCACGGTCAGCGTGGGCGCAACCTACGAATACAAGGTCGACCGGAATACAGGCGACCCCGGATACCTGTGCGCCGGTGTCGAGGCGCCCATGGTCGAGAGCCGCGGTAAGGTGGTGCTGTTGGTGGATTCCAACGTGATGGCGTCCGTTTCCAACGAGATCACGCGCCTTCAGGCGGATCTGGCCGGGGACGGCTGGATCGTGCTGCGCCATGACGTGCCCCGCGATATGGCGGTCACCAACGTGAAGGCCATCATCAAGGCCGACTACGATGCCGATCCGGTCAACGTCAAGAGCCTGTTCATTCTGGGGCATGTCCCCGTGCCGTATTCCGGGAACCTCTCGCCGGACGGGCATGGCCACCGCGCCTACCCCACCGACCAGTATTACGCCGAACTGTATGGCACCACCTGGACCGACAGCACCGTGCTGAGTACCAATTTCACGGATTCCGATGTGTTTCCCTACCGGGAGAACTGGAACATTCCCGGCGACGGCAAATTCGACCAGAGCACCCTTGATTCCCCGCCGGAACTCGAATTGGGCCGGGTGGATGTTTACAACATGCCCGGATTTCCGCTGAACGAGGTGGCGCTCCTGCGCCAGTATCTCAACAAGGATCACGCCTTCCGGCACGGCCAGATGCCGGTGCGCCGGGCCGGCCTGGTCTATGACTCATGGGGGTTCACGTCAGCCAGGGAGGCGTGGCGGAATTTCGCTCCCTGCTGCGTGGCCAGCAATGTGGTGGCCGCCGACTGGTGGTCCATGGAGAGCCAGAGTTTCCTGTGGGCCTATAGTTGCGGTTATGGCGACTGGCAGAGCGGGGACTCCGCCAATTTCTCCAAGAAGGTCTTCAGCACGCCTTTCACCATGCGGTTCGGCAGCTGGAGCGGGGACTGGAATGATCCCGACAATGTCCTGCGCCGCATCCTGTGCTCCGCTCCCAACGGCCTGACCTGTTCGTGGGCGGGCGGGGACTTCACGGGATTCTACTGGCATTACTACCCCATGGCGTTCGGCTATACCGCGGGCTATTGCGCCAAACTCTCGCAGGACCGGCAGGGGCCCTATTCCAAGTACGTATGGGGTGAACTGATGGGGGATCCCACCCTTCGCATGCATCCGGTGGTCCCCCCCACGAACCTCACGGCCTCGGTTTACAGCGGCGGCATCGCACTGCATTGGGGGCCCGCGCCGGGACCGGTGCGCGGCTATGCCGTCTACCGCGGCCCCTCGAGCGCCGGACCGTTTGTACGCCTCAAGGAGCGGGTTGCCAACTGCGACTATTACGACAATGATCCGGCTGCGGGGCCCTGCGTGTATATGGTGCGCGCCGTCGCTCTGGAGACCTCGGGTAGCGGAACCTACCTCAATCCCAGCCAGGGCATCTTTGTGTCCGCCACCGGTAACGGCACCCCGCCCGCCACGGCTCCGGCCGGACTGGCCGCGACGGACGGCACCCTGACCGACCGCGTGCGGCTCTCGTGGAATCCGGTCATCTCCGCGACCGCAGGCTATGCGGTCTGGCGGGCGCCCTCCAATGACACCGGGCTGGCTGTATGCGTTGGAATCTCGATGGATGCCGCATGGGATGATGTAACGCTCTGGGAAGGAGTGACCCACTTCTATTGGGTCACGGCACGCAACGGGGCGGGCGACAGCGGGTTCAGCAATGGCGACAGCGGGTTCCAGGGGTTTGCCGCTGCCCAGCCGCCTACGGGCCTGGACGCCAGCGACGGATTCGACACGAACCGCGTGATGATCACCTGGAACGCCCTGCCGCGCCAGACCGCGACCTATGAGGTCTGGCGCAACGCCACCAACGACCCAGCAGGTGCCGTGAAGATCGCCGGACTTCTGTCGGATACGGTTTGCACCGATGCGCCGCCCGTCGCCGGCGTGGCCTATTATTACTGGGTGCGTTCCATCAAGGAGGGCGGCACGGGCGACTTCGGCATACCGGTTTCCGGATCCGCGCAGATGCCCGCCCCGGGGGGAATCACCGCGACCGATGGATCCTATGCGGATCGGATTGAGATCTCGTGGGACCCCGTTCCGTATGCCGACGGGTACGAAGTCTGGCACAACCTGGAGACGACGAATTTTGCCTACGCTTCGAGGTTTGCCGTAGTGGCGGGCACCTCTTGTGTGGATACCGCCATCCACAATCATCCGCTGTACTACTGGGTTCGCGCCACCAACTCGCTGGGGGTCGGGGTGTTCAACGACACCCCGGAATCCGGCTTCGTCAAGCCTGCCGCGCCGGGCCAGGTCTGGGCCTCCGACGGGTTATATACCAACCGAGTGCAGGTGGAGTGGAGCTATTCCATGGCTGCTACCGGAGTGGACGTCTGGCGGTCTACCAATTCAACCCTTGCCGACGCCGCCAGGATCGCCACCCTCCCGTATTATATTGCGTCATACAGCGACACCAGTGCCGCGGTCGGCGTCACCTATTTCTACTGGATCCACGGCACCAACAGTGTTCCGGGGGATTTCAGTGTGCCCGAGAGCGGGTATCGTGCCGCGACGGTTTCCACCAATCCGCCGACAACCCCTGCCTGGATCTCCGCAAGCGACGGGGTGTATTCCAATGCGATCCTGGTGAGTTGGGCCGCGAGTTCCAATGCCGCGGTGTATGAACTCTACAACGAGTGGTTCGAGCCCATCGCTGATGTGTTCGGAACCAACTACCTGGATGCGTCGGTGCCGCCGAACACGGTCAAGTCCTACTGTGTGGTGGCCATCAACGATTTCGGCTACAGCACCGAGACGGATTTTGATCAGGGAAACACCATCATGCGGTGCCCGACGGGCGTGAAGGCGTCCGACGGCATCTACAGCAACCAAGTCCGGCTGACCTGGGTCAGGGGAGGCTGGGAATCTGTCAACACGATCTGGCGCAGCCTGACCAACGATCCCGCAACGGCGTCCCAGGTGGGAATCGTTTCGTCGTCCACGAATTATACCGACACCAATGTGATGGCGGGTCTGCTGTATTACTACTGGGTGCGGGGTTCCGGCGACGCGTCAAGCGACTTTAGTTCGGCGGACAACGGCTATTCCACCCTGGCCCTGCCGCCGACCGGTGTCGCAGCCAGTGATGGCGTGTCCACCAGCATGGTGCGCATCGCGTGGAATCCGTCGGCTGGCGCCGATTCATATACGGTCTGGCGTTCGACGGTGTACGATCCGGCGTCAGCCGCCCTGCTGGCGGCGGTGTCCGGAACGAATGCCGATGATTCAGGTGTGGAGGCGGGACAGGTGTACTGGTACTGGGTCCGGTCGGTGGCAGGCGGTATGACCAGCGGGGTCAGCGTTGCCGACAGCGGGTTCATCTGCCCCGTAGCCTTGTCCTCCCCGCCGGCCACGGTGAGTGCCAGCGACGGAACCCTGGCCGGAACGGTCCGGGTGGAGTGGAGCGCGGTGGACGCTCCGGCCTTGTACCAGGTCTGGCGGAATACGGTCAACGATTCCGGCGGCGTGGCGTGGCTGGGGACCACCTCCGCCACGCGTTGGGACGATGCGGGCGTGGCGTCCGATGGTGTCTATTACTACTGGGTAGCCGTTTCCAATGTGGCCGGGGTGGGGCCCCTAAGTCCGGGGGATTCGGGCTACAGCCGCCTTCCCGCGCCTGCGGACCTGGCGGCGTCCCGCGCTACGCTTACGAACCGGATTACCGTGGAGTGGGCGATGGTTCCCGGCGCCCTGATGTACGACGTCTGGCGAGGGGCTTTGGATACCGAGGAGGGCGCGATGATGATCGCAACCGTCTCCAGCAACCGTTATGACGATACGACAGCGGCGGACCGGTCGCCCTGGTATTACCGGATCAAGGCGCGGAACGCGCTCACCACGAGCGCCTTCAGTGCGTCCATCACGGGCGAGCGGGCCGTATCCGAGGTGCCCGGCATTCCGGCCTCGCTATCCGCGAGTGACGGGATCTATACCGGCATGGTGCGTGTGACCTGGGCTCCCGCGGCGCTGGCGACGGGATATCAGGTCTGGCGCGGCGCCAGTAGCAACGTCACGTCGGCGGCCAGGCTGGGCGTCACGGCGTCCACATCGTATGACGACATCGGGGCGCCCGACACATTCCTCTGGTATTGGGTTACGGCGACCAATGTGGCCGGGGAGAGCGCGCTCAGTTCCGGGGACTTGGGGTGGCCGATCTGGCCGAACGGCACGAACGCATTGCCCTTTGCGGAATCGTTCGAAGCCTATCCCCCGGGCTTTATGCTCCCCGGAACGCATGGATGGTACGCCGCCTATCGTGATTCGGCGGTGGTGTCGGATAATGCGGCTGTTCTGGCGGCTGAGGCGGCCTATCACGGGGCTTGCGGTTTCCCCCTGCCCGCGACCCGGTCCCGCGTCATGCAGTTATTTGATCCGGTCTCCGTTGCCCTCGATTGTCCCAGCAACACGGCCATCTGGTGCGATATGATGGTGAGTTTCAAGTTGACGGACGGGACGGTCGAGCGGCAGGTGCCGGGCGCGTCGGAGCAGCTTGCGCTTTACGCCTCGACCAACGGCCATCTGGTCCTGTGGCATCGCCTGCTGCCGCAACGCACCAATACCTGGACGCAACTCGACCTGACGGTTGAAACAGGGCGGTGGTACCGGCTCACGGTAGTGATGGACTATGCCACGGTCGATCCCCTGTATTCGTCCCGTTATTTCCAGATGGATCTGGACGGGGTGACGGTGTCGAACGCGCTGGCCTTTACCCTGAACAACGGAAGCGGCGCGACAGGAGGCACCTGGTTCGCGGCGGCCAGCGATGCCCCCCTGCTCAGGCGCTTGAAAATGGCGGGGGAGGGCTATGTCGATGATCTGGTCATCGGGACCCGAAACCCGCACCACCGGCTGGCCCCGCGGGGAACTCCGGACTGGTGGCTGCAGCAGTATGGCCTCACGAATATGGCAGCCGCCATTATGGAAGAGGAGGATCGCGACAATGACGGCCAGTCGGCCTGGGCGGAGTTTGTGGCGGGGACGGATCCCACGAATCCGGCCAGTGTTTTCCGGTTCACCGCGCTTCCCGGCATGACGGGAAGCGTGCAGCCGGTGAGTTTCTTCAGTGTGCCCGGCCGGCGCTATCGCGTTTTCGTGGCCACCAACCTGGTGGGCGGGGGATGGTCGGAAGGATTGCTGTCGGGTTCAGCGAACGGCCCGTTCATGCCGGGACCGTATGCCGCCACGAACGACACGACCCAACTCTATATTCAACCCGGGACGCCGCAGCAGTTCTACAAGGGAAGCGTCGAGCGCTGATGGCCCGCCCTCTGTTCCGCGCTTTCTCCTGCCCTGCGGGAATATCTGGACGGGGTGGGGTGGCGTTTCTATAGTGTGTTCCGTTCACAAGGGTTTATGTTGATGGAATCCAATCGGATGCAAGATGGCGGCGAGCCCGCACCGGCCCGGCAGGGCGTAGCAGGCCGGGAAACCGCCACATTGCTGGTTTCACCCGTTCCGTCCGCGGCTGTTCCCGTCAAGTCTTCCGAAGCCTCGCCCTATCAGATCCTCAGCGAGATCGGGGCCGGGGGAATGAGCACCGTGTTTCTGGCGCGGGATGCCAAACTCGGCCGCTTTGTGGCCATCAAGCGCCTGCGCGAGTCGTTCCTGGCCGATCCCGCCATGCGGGAGCGCTTTTCCCTCGAGGCCCGGCTGATTGCCTCGCTCAACCACATCTATATCGTCAAGCTCTATGACTTCGACGTCAGCGTCCCCGATCCGCAGATTGTCATGGAATATGTGGCGGGGCCCGGAAAGCCGCCCGCTCCGGACTGGCCGGCGCCCTCCCTGAACCTGGAGCAGAAGGTGGAAAGCAGCGGCGCGCCGCTGACCCTGCGCGTCGCCGTGGTGCTCTTGAGGAAACTCTGCGCCGCCATGGACTATGCCCACCGCCGCGGCGTCATCCACCGCGATCTCAAGCCTTCCAACATCCTGCTCGACGAACACGGCGAGCCCCGCATCGTGGATTTCGGAATTGCCCGCCACGCCCTGGCGCCCGAGGCCAGGCTGACGGTGGCCGGCACCCGCATGCTCTCGTTGGGATACGCCGCCCCAGAGCAGGAGGTCGATCCCTCTCTGGCGGATGAAAAGGCTGATGTCTATAGTCTGGGTGGCATCCTGTATTTCTGCCTGACCGGGGAAAATCCGCGCTTCTTCCGCGATAGCCGTGTTCCCGAAGGCATCCGGCCCATCCTGGTGAAGGCGATGGAACAGGATCCGCAGCAGCGCTGGCCTTCCGTGCGGGATTTCTCCGATGTCCTCACCCAGTCGGCCGGGGACTTCCTGTCCCCGCTCACGGATCCCGGCATGTGGCGCTGCAAATGGTGCGGGGCCATGAACCCCGTGGCCAGCCGCTACTGCACCCATTGCAACTGGGACGGCATGGAGCGCTGTCCTGAATATTCCGGCGAAACGCGGCTCGGGGTGCGCTTCTGCGGGCAGTGTTCAACGGACATCAAGGCCTTCGAGGATATCCGGGCCCTGCTCAGCCGGTTGCGTGAATTCCGCAGGCAGAAGGACTTCGGGCGCCTCAAGGACGCCACGGATGGCGCCACCCGGTTCCAGCCGCGCGGTCCCCGGGGTCAGGAACTGATCCAGGAAATCCGCGAGCTTGAGGAGACCGCCGCATGGGCGCTCAAGCGCAAGGACGAGTTGAACCAGGCCATCGCCGCCGGCCTTGACCGGCAGAACTACGAGGAGGTCCGCGAGCGTCTCAACGAGTACGGCGTGCTGGACGAAGGTCCCGAATACCGGGAATTGCGCAATGAACTTCCCTGGCGCATTGCCGAAGGCAGCATCGTCGCCCTGCGCAAGGATCTCGGTCTGGCGCGGCAACTCATGAGCGAAAGGAATCCCGCGGAGGCGGGGCGGCGGCTGGCCGATATCGAGAACCGCCTCCTGTCGCTGCAGCGTCTCGAGTCGCAGTTTCCCGCGCTGAAGGGGGTGCTGACGCCCGGCGCTGACCCTGACGGAGAGGCCCGCACCTACGCCAAGGCGGTAACCGGCCTGCTGGAGAACGTCGCCTCGCTGAAATCTGAAATGGAGGCCGGTCGGCGGGCCTATGAGCAGAACCTGGCGGCCGCCACGGTGGCGCTGGGAAAACGGAAGCAGGAGGAGTGTCTGCGGCTTTGCAAGGCGATGAGGACGGTCTTCCCGGATTCTCCGGAAGCCGCCGCCCTGGAGAAGAAGGCCTTGGATCAGCTTAACCAGGTCGAGCGGCTGCTGACGAGGGCGGGGGAGGCCCTGCGGAAACGGGATCTCGAACAGGCGGAGCGGACTGTAAGGGATGTGTTGGAGCGGCTCAAACCGGACTCGGTGCCCGCCGGAGATCTCCTGGCCCGGATTCGCCGCGTTCGCCGCCGGCGAGCCCTGGCGGTGAGGAGTCTTGCCGGCGTTGCGGTTGCGGCGCTCTACGTACTCAGCATTGGCCCCGTGTTCCATTACGCGTTGAACCGGCCCGCCCCGTCGCTCACCACCCGGGAGACCCTGCGCGTCCTGTACGCTCCGGTCTACTGGCTGCACGCCCACACCCCGCTGCGCGCGGGCCTTGAAAACTATGCCGGCCAGTGGGGCGCACCGGGCCTGTTCAACACCCGTTAACCCCCGGACAATCCGTGTTTGCGGATCAGGCGCTGCAGGTAGGCCCGTTCGATCTCGGCCTCGCGGGCCGCCCGCGAAATGTTGCCCTGGTTGCGTTCCAGGAGTTTGACGATGTAATCCTTCTCGAAGGTTTCGACCAGGTGGTTCTTGGCATCCTTGAAGGGGATGTCATCCGTCGCCGCGGGTTCGGCGTCCTGTGCGGTTCCCGCAAGCTGTCCCAGGGTCAGGCAGGCACCCAGGTCAATCTTTCCAGCCGCGCCACTGACCGCCATTTCCACCACGTTGCGCAACTCCCGTACGTTTCCCGGCCAGTCATGACGACGGAACTGCTCCATGCTCTTCTCAAAATCAGGCCACGAGCCCGGATCGGCGGAGCCGGTGAAGTCCTTCAGGAAATGACGCGTCAGCAGGGGGATGTCGTCGAGCCGTTGGCGCAGGGGCGGAAGTTCGATCTTCACGTTGGAGAGCCGGTAATACAGGTCCTGGCGGAACCGCCCCTCACGGATGGCCCCCTCCAGGTTGCGGTTCGTCGCCGCGATGATGCGCACATTCACGCGCCGCACCGTGTTCGAGCCCAGCCGGCGGACCTCCTTTTTTTCCAGCACGCGCAGCAGTTTGGGCTGCAGCGCCAGGTCCAGTTCGCCGATTTCATCCAGGAAGACCGTGCCGCCGTCCGCCTGCTCGAACGCGCCCGTACGGTCGGCTGTGGCACCGGTGAAGGCGCCCTTGGAGTGGCCGAACAGTTCACTTTCGATGACGCCCGTGGCGAGGGCGCCGCAATCGATCACGACGAAGGGTTTGCTGTTCCGGGGACTGTGGTCATGCAGGGCTTCCGCCAGCAGGTCTTTGCCGGTGCCGGTTTCGCCCTGGATCAGGATGGCCATATCGGTCCGGGCATAGGATTCGGCCAGGTGATACACGCGCCGCATCACCGCGGTCGCCCCGTTCAGTTTGCCGAAACTCTCGCGGGGACTCAGGGGATAGGAGATGGTCTCCTGCAGCGGACAGAAGATAATGCGGGTGGTGCCGGTCTGGAACTCGACCCCCTGGGTCAGGTACACCTCGCAGACCCGCACGCCCTGGACGGTGGTGCCGTTGGAACTGCCCAGGTCGCGCAACAGGAATCCGTCCTCCCGCTGCTGGATCTCGCAATGCCGGCGCGAGGCGGCCTCGTCGGGCACGATCAGGTCGTTTTGCGGGCCCGCCCCGATGGTGAACACATCCTTGTCGACGGGAATCTCGCGGCCCTGCAGGGGTCCGCTGATGATCAGCAGCTTGGCCTTCTTCAGTTGGAGCGTACGGGGAATCCCCTTGCGCGTCAGCATCACCGTATGGGATGCCTCCGGCCGGGAAGGTTTCGTTGAGCGGATATGTGTGGCCATGGTTTGGGATGCTACACGCCGTTCCCGGCGGGGTCAATCAGGATGTGCATACAAGAGAATGCACAGCGCCCAACAAACTGCATACGCCCTGATGCGCCACCCCTGCTCTCGGTCACGATTCTCGCCTGTTTCTCGGGCATTGGCTCGTAATTCGGACTTTGGCACGGGGCTTGCTGACTGAATCCACCAGCAACAACAAGGAGTCATCATGACGACTGCAGCAGACACCCGTAACCCTGTGACGCCAGCCGTGCCGCAGAGCGATATTGAAACCGTCAAGGCCCTCAACACGGCCTATGAGAAAATGACCCGCGAGGTTCGCCAGGCCATTGTGGGCCAGGACGCGGTGGTGGAGCAGGTGCTCGTGGCCATATTCTGCAGGGGCCATGCCCTGCTGGTCGGCGTCCCCGGCCTCGCCAAGACCCTGCTGGTCAGTACGCTGTCAAAGGTGATGCACCTGACGTTCAAGCGCGTCCAGTTCACCCCCGATCTGATGCCCGCCGATATCACTGGCACCGACGTGCTGGAGGAGGACCGCACCACCGGCAAGCGCGCCTTCCGTTTCGTGCATGGCCCCCTGTTTGCCAACATGGTGCTGGCCGATGAAATCAACCGCACCCCCCCCAAGACCCAGGCCGCGCTCCTCGAGGCCATGCAG
>CAYOQM010000070.1:9131-11971 GCA_964406065.1 uncultured Verrucomicrobiota bacterium | reverse complement strand
ATGATCTCGTAGGTGGTCCGCTCCTTGATGATGCCGTCCTGGTGGACGCCGGATTCGTGCGCGAAGGCGTTTGCCCCGACGATGGCCTTGTTGCGCTGGATCGCCATGCCGGTCATGCGGCTGACCATGCGGCTGACCGGATAGATTTCACGGGTATTGACCCCGGTATGCATGCCGAAATATTCATGGCGGGTTTTCAGGGCCATGACGACTTCCTCGAGCGAGGTGTTGCCGGCGCGTTCGCCGAGGCCGTTGATCGTGCACTCCACCTGGCGTGCTCCGGCCCTGACGGCGGCGAGGGAATTGGCCACCGCCATGCCCAGGTCGTTGTGGCAGTGGACGGAGATGATGACGCCGGGGACGCTGGCCTTCACGCGTTTGGCAATATAACCGATCAGGTCGCCGTATTCCTCGGGGATGGCGTAGCCGACGGTATCGGGAATATTGAGGGTGGTGGCGCCCGCCTCGGCCACGGCGGTATAGAGGTCCACCAGGTAGTCGCGGTCCGCCCGGGTGGTGTCTTGGGCGGAATACTCGACGTCATCGGTGAAGGTGCGGGCGAACTGGACGGCCTTTACGGAGTTCGTGATGTTCTGGGAACGGGTCATCTTCAGGATTTTTTCCAGGTGGATATCGCTGCCGGAACTGAAGGTGTGGATCCGCCGCCTGAGTGCCGGGGCGATGGCCTTGCCGGCCCGCTCGATGTCCTTTTCCACGGTCCGCGCCAGGGCGGCGATGGTGGGGCCCTGCACGCTTTCCGCGATGGTGTGCACCGCATTGAAGTCGTCGGGAGAGGCAATGGGGAATCCGGCCTCGATGACGTCCACGTTCAGCATGGCGAGGGCATGGGCGATCTCCAGTTTCTCCCGGTGATTGAGGCTGCAGCCCGGAGCCTGTTCGCCGTCCCTGAGAGTGGTGTCGAAGATGATGATCCGGTTCTTGTCCTGTTTCGCGGTCATAGTCGTGCCTTTGTTATTCCTTGCCCATCGCGATGACACCCGAGCGTGATACATCCACAACCTTGAAGGGCTGCATCAGGTCCATGAAGTCTGAAATCTGCTGCTGATCACCCACCAGTTGAAGCACCATGGTTCCCGGTTGTACCGCGATGACCTTGGCTCCGGAAACATCGGCGATCTCGATGAGGTCGGCGCGGTTGCGCCGGTTGGCGGTGACTTTCAGGAGAATGCATTCGCGGTTGAGGAAGGGCTCCTTGGTGAGGTCCGTCACCTTGAGCACGTCGATCTGTTTGTTGAGCTGCTTGGTCACCTGTTCCAGGACGCGGTCGTCGCCCGGCACCTGCATGGTAATCCGGGAAATGGAGGGGTCCTGGGTGGGGCCGACGTTCAGGCTTTCGATGTTGTAGCCGCGTCCCGAGATCAGGCCCACCACGCGGGCCAGTACGCCCGGCTGGTTGTCCACCAGGGCGGTGATGGTGTGGCGTCGGGTTGTGTTGTCAGGTTTCACGTTAGGCTCTCCTTTTCTCATACCAGCTTCTGGATGATCTCGTTGAGTGAGGCGCCTGCGGGCACCATCGGATACACGTTCTCGTCTTCCTTGGTGATGCATTCAACGATTACCGGGCGTTTCATGGCCAGGGCTTTCCTGATCGCGGGGCCCACCTCGCGCTTTTCAGTGACGCGCAGTCCCGCCGCGCCATGGGCTTCCGCCATCTTGACGAAGTCCGGCAGGTAGGCCGGCGGTTTGTCGGCGATGCGTTCATTCCTGTGCCGCAGGTTGGTGGCCAGCCGCACCGCCGAATACTGCTTCTTGTAGAACATTTCCTGCCACTGCCGGACCATGCCCAGGTATCCGTTGTTGAGAATGACGACCACCAGCGGCAGGTCATGCTCAACCGCCACCACCAGTTCCTGGAAATTCATCTGGATGCTTCCGTCGCCGGAAATGCAGACCACATTGCGGTCGCGGCAGCCGGCCTTGGCGCCGATCGCGGCCGGGAGGCCGAATCCCATGGTGCCGAGCCCGCCGGAGGAGATAAAGGTCCGGGGCTTGGTATACTTGAAGAAATGGGCCGCCCACATCTGGTGCTGTCCAACATCGGTGGTAATGATCGCGTCCCCCCGGGTGGCCTCGTAGATCTGCTCGATGGCGTACTGGGGCAGGATGCGGGACTCCTTGTGGTTGTAGTCGAAAGGCGCCTCCTGTTGCCAGAGGCGGATCTGATTCATCCATTCCTTGCGCTCGACTGGCCGCACGAGCGGAATCAGCTTCTTGAGGATCGGCTTGGCATGGCCGATCAGGGGAATATCCACGCGGACACTTTTCGCGATGGCGGAGGGATCGATATCCACATGCGCGATAAGGGCGTCGGGAGCGAACTCGGAAACCTTGCCGGTGACGCGGTCGTCAAGCCGGGCTCCGATCGAAATCAGAAGGTCGCAGTTGTGGATGGCCCGGTTGGCGGCCACGCTGCCATGCATGCCGGGCATGCGCAGCGCCAGCGGGTCGGTATCGGGGAACCCGCCCAGTCCGAGCAGCGTGGTGGTGACGGGGATCCCGGCCTTGCGGGCGAAGGCGGTGAGTTCGGCGGAGGCTCCCGCGGCGATCACGCCGGCGCCGGCCAGGATGACGGGCTTACGCGACTGCTTGATGGCGGCGGCGAGTTTCGCGATCTGCCGTGCATTACCTTCATAGACGAGTTTGTAGCCGCGCAGGACAGGTTTTCCGGAAAACGTGGCGTCCGTGCTGCTGCGCTGGATATCCTTGGGAATGTCCACCAGGACCGGGCCCGGCCGGCCGGTGGTGGCGATCTCGAAGGCTTCCGCAATAATCCGGGGAATGTCGTCGACGTTCTTGACGAGGTAGTTGTGCTTGGTGAC
>CAYOQM010000070.1:0-9121 GCA_964406065.1 uncultured Verrucomicrobiota bacterium | reverse complement strand
GCCGACGGTGTCGGCTTCCTGGAAGGCGTCGTTTCCGATCATGGAGGAGGGGACCTGCCCGGAAATGCAGACGATGGGGATGCCATCCATGTTCGCCGTGGCCAGTCCCGTGACGGCGTTGGTGGCGCCGGGGCCCGAGGTGACGATGCAGCAGCCGGGCTTGCCGGTGGCACGGGCATAGCCGTCGGCCATGTGGGTGGCGCCTTGCTCGTGTCGGACCAGGAAGAACTCAAAGGGAGCGCGAACCAGTTGATCGAACAGGTCCAGCACCGTTCCGCCCGGGAGCCCGAAAATCGTTTTCACTCCCGCATCCTTGAGCGCATCGATTGTACATTCCGCACCGCTTCTCATGTTCCCCTCTTTTCTGGCTTGAGTCGGCCATTATAGTTGTCCCGACAAAAAAACCCACCGCTTTTTACGGGGGGTTTGTTTTAACCTTCAGTGCCTGGCCTGTCACATGCGGTAGTATTGCCAAACCCCGGGAAAGCCGTCAATCGCGGCTTCAATGTATCACGCGATGAACAGGCGGTAAACGAGATGGTTCAGGGCGAGGCTGTAGGCGGCGGAAAACACGTCGTCCAGGGTAATGCCCCAGCCGCCGGGAAGGCTCTGGAGCTGGCGGGCGGGGAAGGGTTTGACGATGTCGAGGATGCGGTTGGTGACGAAGGCGACCGCCACCATTAAAGGCGAAAACGGGAGGCCGATCATGCTGATGGGGAAGGTGAGGTATTCATCGGCGACCACGCAGTGCGGATCCTTATGTCCCGCCGCCCGCTCCCCGGCCGTGCAGAGTGGCACAGCCAGAAGGCATAGCACTGCGGCGGCCGCGACCTGGAAGAACAGGCCTCCGCCCAACGGGTCTCCCGCCCGCTGAAGTCCCCAGACCAGCGGGATTCCGAGGAGGCATCCTGCGGTTCCGGGGAATATCGGGCTGTAGCCAAGCCCGAATCCGGTGGACAGCATGATTGCGAATCTGTTGAGGAATATCATGGAGCCGGGTTCAGTCCTTGAAGATCACGTGTTTCCGGAGGAAAAAGTTGATCATGAGCGAGACCAAAATGTTGGCCAGGAAGGCGGACGTCGTGGTCATGCCGAAATTGTGGATCAGGAATCCCATTAGCACGCTGCCGATCAGGATGCTCACGCCGGAGACGGCGTAAAAAAATAGAAATTCAAGGACGGGATGATGGCGGCCCCGTTCAAACACCCAGGCGATGTTGATGGCGTAGGCGGTGAGGTTTGAAAACAAGAAGGCGACGGTGTTGTCGATCATGGAATTCCGGGCCCGGATGCCCTGCGAGACCTCGGGAACGGAAAGATTCAGCAGGGAGGCAATGACGTCGTGGGCATTGAGGGCCGGGAGAACGTTGAGCGCCATCCAATAGAAAAGCCCGATGTGGACGAGCGTGGCCAGCACACCGGCAATTCCGTATTTGATGAACTGGATCAGCGGGGTATGGTTGCCGTTGCCCTTGAACTGGAGGAGAATATGTTTCATTACTTGTCCACGGTGACATGCCTGCGGATGAAGGTCGGGACATCCATATCCTCATTATCCACGATGGTCGGCTGGACATCCTTGAAAAGCCCCTTGCTCAATCCGCCGAGTGTTAGTTGCGGCTGTGTTTCGGCAGTCTTGCGTTTCCGGCGTTTCGGCGGCGGGGCCACCGCCCCGCCAGCGTCCGGGCCGGAGGAAAGTTCGGGTTTGTCCTCGGGTTTGTCCTCGAATTCGCTCTCCTCCCGCCAGTAGCGTGAGGCGATCAGGGTGACGGAGATGGTGTCCTTCCAGTTTTCATCAACAGCCGTGCCCATGTGGATGTGGGCGTCAATACGGGTGGCGGCCTTGATGGCGCTCATGATGGCGTCCACTTCGCGGATACTCATGTCGGGGTCGCCGAGGATGCTGACGAGCACGGATTCGGACTCGGAAATGGCCTCGCCGTTGTCGAGGAGCGGATTGTGCAGGGCGGTCTGGACGGCCTGGGTGGCGCGACCGGGGCCCCTGCCTTCGCCATAGCTGAAGAGACTTTCCCCGTCGCTGCAGCGCGCCACCATGCGCAAGGTGGCAAAATCAAGATTGATGATGTTGCGTTGGGTCAGCAGTTTCCAGAGGGCGAACACGCCCATGCTCAAATAGTAGTCAGCCCGGTGGAACACCTCCTCCGTGGTGGCCGTGGTTCCTTCCGCGGCAAACAGTGCCTGGTTCGGAATCACGATCACCACGTCGGAGTGGTCCTTCAGTTCGACCAGTCCCTGGCGGGCTTGCGACATTTTCCGGTCGCCTTCAAAGGTGAAGGGGAGGGTTGCGAAGGTGATGACGATGGCGCCGGTTTCGCGGGCGGCGCGGGCCACCACCGGGGCGGCACCGGATCCTGTGCCCCCGCCGAGCGTGGTTATGACGAAGACAAGATCCAAGCCGCGGAACAGCTCCTGAAGCGCGTCAAAATCCTCTTCTGCGGAGAGCCTTCCGATTTTCCCGTCGCCCCCGGTTCCCAGGTTGCGGGTGATTCGTGTGCCGATCTGCAGCCGGGTGTTGCACGGGGTGGCCTTCAATGATTGGGGGTCGGTGTTGATGGCGATCAGGGAGGGGGCGTTGTCCCAACTCGAGGCCATGCTGCCCAGAGTCTGGCATCCGCCCCCGCCGACGCCCACCACGCAGATGCGACTGGTCGCGATGATGGTATCGGGGGTTGTCATGCGGCACCCAAAGTCTTTCTTATCCAGGACCACGGCGAGGCGCGGCGGCGGCCCCCGGTGGCATGCTTGAACGCATAACGCAATAGGCCGGCTGCGGAGGAACAGGCCGGGTTTTCGGTGGCCGAAGCCAATCCGCTGAAGCCGATGGGGCGCCCCACCATGCAGGGGATCCGGAAGACGCGCTCGGCCAGCGTCACCAGCCCTTTCATCTGAGATCCGCCTCCGGTCAGGATGACGCCCGCGCCGATCTGGTGGATGATTCCCTTGCGTTCAATGTCGCGCAGGATCAATTGGAAGGTCTCGGTCATACGCAGATGGATGACCGTCTGCAATCCCTGCAGGCTGACATTCCGGCCTTGATAGCCGACTTCCGCCGGAATGGGCACGCGGGCGCTCCGGTTAGCCTCCCCGGCGAGGGCGCTGCCCATTTCGCGTTTCAACCGGTCGGCCTGGCTGCGCGGAATGTTGAAGGCCAGTGCAATATCGTTGGTGACATGATCGCCTCCGATGGCATAGGCGCCTGCCGCCGCGAAGATGCCGGCGGCATAGGCGGTGTAGGTCGTCGTGCCCCCGCCCAGGTCAATGACCAGCACGCCGCCCTCCTTCTGCTCGGGGGTCAGAACGGCCAGCGCGGAGCAAAGCCCGCTGAAGGCGGTATCGGCCATGTCGATCTGCAGTTCCCGCAGCAACCGGACGGTGTTGCGGATATGACTCTCGTGGGCATGAAGGATCAGCATGTCGAGCGAGAGCTGGGTGCCCTCGAAGTTTTCAGGACGGGCGACGCGCTCATTGTCCACATAGAAGATCTGCCCGATGGAGTGGAGGATCTTCCTGTCGGGGGGGAGTGTCACGGACCGCGCGCGCTCGGTGACCTCGGCCACATCGTCCGGCGTGACGCCTTCCGACGAGTTGGAAATGGGGGTGGTGCCGCTGTTCACGAGGCTCTGGATATCCCCGCCCGATAGCGCCAGATGCACCTGGTGGATGGAGACCTGGGCGGTTTCTTCCGCCGCCCCGAGCGCCTGCTTCACGCAGATCCGGGTATTCTCGAAATCAACCATTTCCCCCTTGCGTACGCCGGCGGAATCGTGCATGCCCATACCGGTGATGACGATATGATTGTCTTCGCGAAGTTCGCCCACCAGGGCGACCACCTTCGAGGTGCCGATTTCAAGAGCGACAATTGGAGCCAGACCCATGATTAATTAGTTCCAGATAATAAGTTCAGCAGTCTTGCTCAAATGAGAAGAGATTACAATTCCAAACCCTTCCGCCCTAATATTCCTGTCCCGGCACATATTGGTCGGTGAAGGTGAGATCCAGATTGGCCAGCCGGCGTCCGCGTTCCTCGGAGGCGCGCAGGGCGGCGGCCAGCGCCCAGAGTTTTTGTTCAATCTTCGGACGGGTCTCCGTGCCCGGTTTGTCCATATCCTGCCACGCGATCTTGATGCGCTCGCCCGCGTTCAGGTAGAGTTCAAGATATTGTTTGGGGCTGACATCAAGGGAGGCGATCTTGACATGTTCGCCCACCTTGGTCCGGGTGCAGATATCCACAATCTCGATCGCGTTCATCACCCCAGAGTCAACCCGCACTCCGGGTTTGAGGTTTTCCCCTGCGCATCCGCTGATGATCGAATACTCCCGGCTGCCCGCCCGCAGGCTGAAGACATAGCCTTCCCGGTCGACCGCCAGGGATCCCCACCGGCCCAGTCGCGCCAGCGGGATGCGTTCAACAATATTGACCGCCAGCGTGTCCGGCAGATGGCGCTGGAGCGTGATCGATTTGGCGATGGGTGTTTTCCTTAGAAACTCCTGTCGCAGGATCCGCAGATTCGAGGAAAACAGGTTGGTCCCGATGCTGACGCCAAGATATTCCCGGACATGACTGGCCGTGATGGTGGGCCCTTCGATATGAATGTCCATCTTGCGGATGGCGTAATCGGGATTCTCCCAGAATAGAAGGGCGCCGATCCTCCAGATCAGCAGGGCGCCCAGCGCCACGGCCAACAGGCCGGCCGCGGGAATCCAGACCCCCTTGGGAAAAGGAGGTGTCTTCCCGTCCTGACGCTGGTCGCGGCGCGAGTTAGTCTGTTTCCGGCCTGCGCTGCCGGCTTCGTCTTTTGTGTTCCAGAACCACATGGGTAGTTGTTATGTCCTGCTGATGTCTATTCCAAATGCGCCATTTCCATAATCCGGGCGCAGAGGTCGGCAAAGCCGATGCCCGCCGCCTGGGCGGCTTCCGGCAACAGGCTGGTCTCCGTGAATCCGGGGATGTTGTTCAGTTCCAGGACGTAGAGTTGTCCTTCCGGGGTCAGGCGGAAATCAACCCGCCCGAGCCCGTGGCAACCCAGAGCCTTGAAGGTATCCAGCGCGATGGTCTTCGCCTGATGTGTCAGAGCGGCTTCCATGGGCGCGGGACAAAGATGCCGGGACTGGCCCTTGCTGTACTTGGCGGTGAAATCATACCATCCGTCGGGGGCCAGGATTTCAATGACGGGGAAAGCGGTGTCGCCGACAATCCCGACAGTTAACTCCCGCCCGGGAATGAAGGCTTCAGCGATCACCTCGCCATCGTAGCGGATCGATTGGCGCAGGGCGGGCGCCCATTCCCCGGCGCTGTTAACCTTGAAGATGCCGATGGTTGATCCCTGGCAGGGCGGCTTGATCACGAGGGGATAGGGCAGGGTGGGCTGGCTGTCCGGCCCCAGGACTTCGTAAGCGGCGGTGGGAATGCCGGCCTTGAGGAAAAGCGCTTTGCTGAGCCGCTTGTCAAAGGAGTTCAGGCTGGCGACCGGGTTGGATCCCGTGTAGGGGATCTTCCTGTCTTCCAGCAACTGCTGGATCTGGCCATCCTCGCCGAACTCTCCGTGCAGCGCGACAAAGACGCCGTCCACCGTTTCGGGAAGGTCAAGGGTGCGACCCGTGATGTCAACCGGGATGACCTCATAGCCCGCCGCCTTGAGCCCCTTGGCCACGGCGGTTCCCGACTTCAGTGAAATTTCGCGTTCGGATGAAGGTCCGCCCATGAGGACGGCCACTTTTTTAAATTTTCTGGTTTTCGAAAGCACGGGTTTATCCTGTTCCCAAGAAACGTTGTGCAATAAATAACCACAAGCGCTCATTTTTGTCTATCTTGCTGGTGGAGCGGAATACGATTTCCGTGTCTTTGTCTCCTTCGGGCATCCGCCCGGGGAGAGGGCTTCCCGGTTCCAGCAGACCGTGCTACCCGGCCCGGCTGGCTTTCCCAGCTTGCAGTCAGAGGGGATTTTGCGGAGAATGCCCGTTTTGGAATGAGAGCAAGGGAGATTCGAGTATGACGCCAATCGTAAAGACGGCATGTCTGGTATTCTTGACAGCGGTACTGTCCGGGGTTGCGGGGACGACGGGAACGAGCACCAACGCCGCGTCCCTGTCCGGCGAGTTGATGCGTGAGGCCTACGCGTCGGTGGTCGAGGCGGAGCTGGCCCGTTCGGAACAGCATGAGAGCGAGGCGGCCGCTGCCTATCGAAAGGCGCTGCAGTTGTACGGACGCCTGCAGGCGGAGTATCCCGGCTGGCACTCGGCCATGGTCAATTATCGTGTTGCCGAATGCCAGAATGCGTTGGCCGTGTTGGATGCCGCGCCGGGACAGGGGTCGGCATCCGGTGATGCCACCAACGCGCCGGAGCGGTTGCAGGGCCTTCTGTCCGAACTTCAGGAGGTCCGGGTGGTTCTGGCGGTTCAACCCGAGTCCGAGGCCAGGACGGCACAGAAGCAGTTGGCCGGGGAAGTGGATCGCCTGCGTGGCCAACTGGACAGGCAGACCCGGGACAACAAGATCCTGCAGCGTAAGCTTTCCAAGCTGGAGTCCAAATTGAACAAAGCAGGCATCAAGGAATCCACCAATACCACCTGCCAGGCGGTGTCGGCCCTGGTCAAGGCAGAGTCCCGGCGATTGATGCAGGAGAACCGGACGGGGGAGTCGATTGTCCTGCTGAAGGAGGCGGCGGATCTGATGCCCGCCGATTCCGGCATTCTGATCATGCTGGGCATGGCTCAATGCCGGATTGGGAAATTTGCCGACAGCATCCTGACCCTCGGCCCCTTTGATGTCCGCCACCCGTCCAATGCGGACGCCCTGCTGACTCTGGGCACGTCCTATATGGGATTGGGCGAGATCGGGGAGGCTCGGGTGGCCACGGAAAAGGCGATCAAGATCAATCCCAATTCAGCGGAATCGCATTATAACATGGCTCAAATTCTGCTTTCCCTGTTGCCACCGGAGGCGGAGGGCGCGCAGCAGCATTATCTTCGCGCCCTGGAGCTGGGGCTCAATCCCGATCCCGATTTCGAAAATACGCTGCGCATGAACCTGGTCATCACCAAAATCAAGAAACACAACGCCAAGAGCCGGAACATCAAGGTGGATCGCCCAGCCTCACGGTCCATTCCCGCTCCGGCTCCCTGAGGCGGTGAGAAAGCATCAGTATGGCACGATATCATCTTATTGCCTGTCACGTCCTATGGAGGGAATTATGTCATTACGCATCCCTTGCGCCCCATTGTTTCACCTTCAATTTCCTCGAGCAGGGACTGCACAACACTCCGGAGCGGCTGAAGGAAAAACTTCAAGCGGCGGTTGACGCGGCCCCCGGGGACTGTGAGGCGATCCTGCTCGGCTATGGGTTGTGCAGCAACGGGGCGGCGGGAATCAGGGCGGGGAACAAACGGCTGGTGATTCCCCGCGCACACGACTGTATCACCTTTTTCCTCGGGTCGAAGGAACGGTACCGGGAGTATTTCGACGCGCATCCGGGAACCTACTGGTACAGTCCCGGGTGGATCGAATGTTCCGTCCAGCCCGGCAAGGAACGGTATGACCTGCTCAAGAAGGATTATGTCGAGAAGTACGGCGAGGAGAATGCCGACTACCTGATGGAGATGGAGCAGCGCTGGATGAAGGAATACAACAATGCCGCCTATGTCGACCTCGGGTTCAGCGATACGTCGGCCTATAAGGACTATACCCGGGAATGCGCCCGGTGGCTGGGATGGAACTGTGATGAGCTTGAGGGGAGTCCCGCATTGCTCAGGAATTTCGTGGAAGGCCGGTGGACGCCAGAACAGTTTATTATTGTGGAGCCCGGTCAGGAGATTGCGCCCTCTCATGACGCGGGGGTTGTGAAGGTGAAGTGAAGGGTTGACCGATGATTTGCGTAGAGCATTTAGTCCAACGATTCGGCCGTGTCAGCGCCCTCGCGGAGGTGTCTTTCTCGATTGAGCGCGGCGAAATGATCGGGTTGATCGGGCCGAGTGGCGCCGGCAAGACAACGCTCCTGCGGCTTCTGTCGACCTGTATGACGCCCACCTCCGGCGTCATCACCCTGGAGGGGATCAACACACGGGAGGATTCGCTGAGAGTCAGGAGAATGCTGGGCTACATGCCGGAGAAGGATCCCCTCTATCCCGGGATGAGGGTGATGGAGTACCTGACGTTTCGCGCGCAATTGCGCGGTCTTTCGGGACGAACCCGCACCAAACGCCTCCGGGAATTGGTGGGGCGGTGTGGGTTGGCGGGATTGGAGAAAGCGCTGATGGGGAAATTGTCGAAAGGGGAAGTTCGCCGGGTGCTGCTGGCGGATTGCCTGGTCGGCGAGCCGGCGGTGGTTCTCCTCGACGAACCCACTTTGGGCCTCGATCCCCTCAACGGGGAACGCGTCCGGGCGGTGTTCTCCCAAATGAAAGGTGAACGCACGGTGATGTTCTCCACGCATGACATGGCCGAGGCCGAGTCGTTGTGCTCGCGGGTGATGATTCTGCATCGTGGCCGGTTGGCCGCCTTTGCCGCGCCCGGGGATCTGCTCAAGCAGTTCGGGGTTGCCGGACTGGGAGAGGTGATCAAGGCGGTTGTGGCGGGGGACCGCTCATGAAGGCCATTCGTATTCTCTGGCGCCGGGAGCTGCGCGACTGGCTGGCGATGCCCTCGTTTCATCTGATGGGGTGCGTTTATCTGTCCGTCACCGGCCTGGCGTTCTGGATGTTTGCCGTGACCATGGCCGGGAAGGGGATGCTGACCTCCGAGATGACCTTCGGAGGCATGATCTTCTGGATGGCGTTTCTGGCCATGGCCTCGGCGATTTCGTCCCGGTTGCTGGGCGATGAGATCGAGCACGGAACCTTGGAACTGTTGCTGACGGCACCGGTCGCGGAGTGGGAAATCCTCCTGGCGAAACTGGGTGCCGGGATCCAGTTGGTGGTCTTGCTGGCGGTCCCGGCGGTCGTGTATCCCTGGCTCCTCCGGATCGTGTATCCGGGTTGGCACGGGCTCGATCCGGCCATGTGGCTGGCGGGACTCCTGCTGCTGGGGTTGGTGTCCGGGTTGATGACCCTGATGGGCCTATTCTGGTAGCAGGTGTTGGGGCGACAGGCGCTCGCGATGGTGGCC
>CAYOQM010000069.1:0-12084 GCA_964406065.1 uncultured Verrucomicrobiota bacterium | reverse complement strand
TACCTCGCGGAAGCACCTCTTCGGATGGACGCTTATTCCTCACCGCCTTCTCTGGTTCCTGCCGGCCGTATTGCCGCTGGTGTTGGCGCCGCATTCCTCCCTGCTCGCGCCAGCCATAATATGGACCGTTGCGGTCAGTGGCTTGTTGGGACAATTGGGAAGTGCCTCGTGGTGGAGTTGGATGGCCGACTTGGTGCCGGAGTCCCAGCGGGCGTCTTTCTGGGGGCGGCGGCACTCGATCATTTCCATAACCTGTCTCCTGGGATTCCTGGCGGTTGGTTTTCTCCTTGATGTCTTTCCCGATCCAGCCAAGCCTGGCGGCTCCTTTCTGGGATTTTCGCTGGTGTTTGGTCTTGCCGCGTGTTTTGGGACGGCCGATATTGTCTGCCACCTCTGGGTGCCTGAGCCCAGGCCCGTGCGGTCTCCTGTTCGATCGGGTGTCGTGCGTCTCATCCTGAAGCCGTTTGCCAACCGGGATTTCCTGTGGCTGACGTTGGGGATGGGGGTGTGGACCTTTGCAAGCGGGGTCACGGGGCAGTTCGGTCTGGTGTACCTGAGCCGGGATCTTAATGTCAGTTATTCCGGGATGTCGATCCTGGCGGCCAGTGCCATGGTGGGGGGCGTCCTTGCGGGGGTCATGTGGGGCTATGTTATGGATCGCGTTGGCGCCCGAAACTTCGGTGCGATCATGATGTTGCTAGCCCCGTTGCTTCACCTGTTCTGGTTCTTCCTGCGCGAGGGGACGGTCTCCGTGAATCTTCCGTTTCTCCCGAATTTCCAGGTGGGTCAGATCATGTTGATGCTTACGATCTCAAGTTTTTTTGCGGGTCTTGTTTTCTCCGGGGTGGCGCTCGCGCAACTCAGTCTGCTTCCCGCACTGTCGCCTGCCGAAGGGCGCACCATGGCCATGGCCGCGCATTGGAGTGTGGTGGGATTGATCGGATCACTCGGGCCGCTGCTGGGCGGAATACTGATGGACAGGATTCATGACGGGTTGCAGGCATCCTCCGCGCATTGGACTCTTCCTTCCGGGTTACCTCTCAGTTTCTTCCACATCCTTTTGGCCATCAATGCCGTGATCATATGGCTGGTCGGCATTCGCTGTATGCTCGCCATCAAGCACCGTGAGGGAGAAATGGGGTTCGGGACGGCGCTGGCCACGCTTTCCTTTGCCAACCCGATACGAGCCTTTTCTGGCATCTATAACATCTATTCCATGCTCAGCACATCAGACCGAGCGAACCGGGTGGATGCCGTCCGGAGGGTGGGGGAGGACAAACTCCGCATTGCCGTCCGCGACCTGATCCAGCAGTTGGACGATCCGGCAACAGATGTCCGCGAGGCCGCCGCATTGGCTCTGGGGCGCATTGGAAGCCCGGATGCCGTGGATGCGCTGGTGGGTAAACTGGATGACCCCAACGCGGATCTGGCGCCACAGATTGCCCGCGCGCTCCGGCATACGCACAGCCGGCAGGCGGTGGACTCCCTGATCCGTCGGCTGAATGACCCGGATCGGGAAACCGTGACCGAAACGGTGCGAACACTCGGCGATATCGGCGATGACCGCGCCAAGCGACCCTTGCTGGATATCCTCCAACGAAGCCATGATTCCAAGGTCATTTCCGCGTCCAGCGAGGCATTGGCCCGTCTCGGCGAAATGGCGGCCCTGTATGAGATCATTCCGCGCATGAAGGCCGCAACCAATCCCGTGCTGAAACGGTCGCTTGCGGTTGCCGCAGGGGATCTTCTGGGGAAGCCGGGTGAATTCTACGGGATCATGGTTCGTGAGCAACGTGAGCCGGGTAGCGAGATTGAGCGATTGATTAGGCAGATTCAGGGCGCCATTGAACAGGTGCGGTCCGGGGAACTTGAATCACAGGGCAATAAGATCAGGGTTATGGCGGGACAGGTTTCGGATCACATTCTCTCGGGGCGCTTGAAAGAGTCCGTCGGCGGACTTTTCGAATTGGCCGTGGGTCTGGCGGCGTTGCGCTACGGGGTCGAGTTCGGTCGTGACACCGAGGCATTTGTCGAGACCATGATTTGGAATGATGTCCGCTTTGGATTGTCCGCCTGGTGCATCGAATTGCTTCAGGAGCCCGATGCACAGGGGGTCGTGAACGAACCCGATCAGACAGACGTTCTTCTGGGTGTCTACCTGCTATCCCTTTGGAGCCTCAACTCCTTCAAGAAATAATCTAGTCTCCCGGGTGGAATAGGTTGGATGTAGAGAAAAGACAGCTTGAAAGTATTCTCGGATGATATATATTGAGGAAATTCATATTGAGTGAGAAACATTATGAAGTCTCATCGTTTTCAGAGACAGTCCGCTGGTCAACGGGATCAGATGTTCGATTTCACGATCCTGAGGGAGCTGCGCAAGCGGGAAGGATGGACCATTTCGGACCTGTCCTCCCGGACTGGCGTGTCGCCTGCCGTGATTTCGAAACTCGAACGCAACCAGACCTCCGCCGAGCTGACCACGATATTCCTGCTGAGCCGGGCGTTCGGCATGAATGCCACGGACCTCATAATGCTTGCGGAATCCAGGACCTCCCACCTCGCGTCGGAAACGGGGCATAAGTCCGGCGCCTTCACTTTCCGGGAGATCCGTTACGGGAACATCCGCGCCTTGTTAGGCGAAGCCCGGGCGGGAGGTCAGGTGTCAAATCCTGAAATCCATCAGGACGACCTTGAAGTGTGCTGGGTCCTGCGGGGAACCATCCGGCTCCGTTTGCCGCATGAGCAGCCCGTGCTCAAGACCGGGAAGTGCGTTCAATTTGACGCGATCCAGGAACATTCCTACGAAGTCATTGAAGACTGCCAGATCCTTATTCTGCATCTAAAAAAGGGGAAACGGTTCTAACATGATCAAAATCAAAAAGGGACTCACGGAATCCGGACTGAAGCGCAAGCTCGCCGCCTTCTGGGATCTGTCAGGCGGCAAGATTCGTTTGATCGAGAAGGATTATGACGAATCACGGGGCGCACCGGTATTCACCCGGTTGGGACGCTACACCTCTCGTGGCTGGACGGAATGGACCCAGGGTTTCCAGTATGGTGCGGCGCTCATCCAGTTCGACGCCACCGGGGATGGCGAATTCCTTGAATTGGGACGCCGGAAAACGGTTGAACGCATGGCGGCACACGTGACGCATTTCGGGGTGCATGACCACGGTTTCAATAATGTCAGCACCTATGGCCATCTACTGCGTCTTGCCAACGAGGGTCGTATTTCGGCAACGGTCTGGGAGCGCGCGTTCTATGAACTGGCCCTGAAGGTGTCCGGATCCGTGCAGGCCCGTCGCTGGACAGCGATCAAGGACGGCGGATACATCTACTCTTTCAACGGGCCCCACTCCCTGTTTGCCGATACCATCAGGTCGTTGCGATCCCTGGCCGTGAGCCACTCCCTGGGGCATGCTCTCATGGGTGAGAATGACCTGAAGACTTCTCTTCTAGATCGATTGATCCAGCATGCCAGAACAACAGCCAGGTATGTGGTTTTCTATGGGGAGGGGCGGGACGCCTATGATGTCCGGGGTCGCGTGACCCATGAGGCAATCTTCAACCTGAATGACGGCTGTTTCCGGTGCCCGAGTTCACAGCAGGGGTTTTCCCCTTTCACGACGTGGACGCGCGGGCTTGCCTGGATACTTCTGGGCTATGCCGAACAACTGGAATACTTCGCCACACTCCCGGATGTTGAACTCAATCCCCATGGAGGGCGCAAGGAGATCGAGCAGGTTTTTCTCAAGGCGGCGCTTGTCGCGGCGGATTTCTATCTTGAGAATACCCCCTCCGACGGCATTCCCTACTGGGACACGGGAGCCCCGGGGTTGAACCGCCTGGGAAACTATTTGAACCGTCCGGCTGATCCCTTCAATGCCTATGAGCCGGTCGACAGTTCTGCCGCGGCCATAGCGGTGCAAGGGTTGCTCAGGCTGGGGCATTACCTGAGGCGGCCCGGACGCGCCGGGGGGGCGTCCGCTGAAGCGGGCCTTGCCGTACGTTACTGGCAGGCCGGATTGACGGTTCTCGACACCCTGCTGGGTGAGCCCTATTTGAGCACGGGCCGCAAACATCAGGGGCTGATCCTGCATTCGGTGTATCACCGTCCCAATGGCTGGGATCATGTTCCCCGCGGGCAACAGGTGCCCTGCGGCGAGTCCTGCACGTGGGGTGATTTTCATGCCCGTGAGGCTGCGCTCTATGTGCAGCGACTCCTGGATGGAAAACCTTACCTTACCTTTTTCGGAAACCCACAGGAGTAGTGCCATGATTGTTGCAGACTTGAGTAAGATCCACGGCCGCCGCTATCCTGCGGGACGCCGCACGCAAAACATTGTCGGCGGTGTATCCCCCGTCCAGGCGAAGAACTTCGCCGTGGGGTTTGTGACGCTTGACCCCCATGGCGGCCAGGTCCCCTGGCACAACCAGGAACAGGAAGAGGTCTATTTCATCATCGAAGGCCAGGCCGAAATGTGCCTGGGAACGGAACGCCAGGTTCTGACGTCCGGTCAGGCTGCCTATATCCCTTGCGGGGTGTTTCACCAGATCTCAAACCTCGGCGCAACCCCGCTGAAGATGATTTACTGTTACGGACCATCGGGTGATGTGGCCCACTGGAAACAGGAACTGGCAGGAACCCTGCCGAAGGCGGGTGTCGAAGCGCCGCCACTTCCAAACGGGGCCCTTTCGCAATGCCTAAAGACACAGGAGGAATTCAAGTGAACACAATAATGTCGATGCTGGAACGGATTATGGCCAAGCGTATCGTCCCGGTGGTTGTTTTGGATCACGAGGAGCAGGCCGAGCCTTTGGCCGAAACCCTTCTGGAGGCGGGTTTGGACATCATGGAGATAACCTTCCGTACGGCGGCGGCTGAAGCCTCGATACGCCGGATTGCAAAGCGTTTCCCGCAAATGGTACTCGGAGCAGGTACAGTGCTTGGCACGGAACAGCTTCAGCGCGCAGTGGGCGCAGGCGCCCGTTTTGCCGTAGCTCCCGGCTTGAACGAGAAGGTGGTCAGGGCTGCCGTTGATGCCGGCATTCCGATGTTTCCCGGCGTGATGACGCCCTCGGAGGTTGAGCAGGGGTTTTCATTAGGTTGCCTGATCAAGAATTTCTTCCCGGAAGAAAAAGGGGGGGGGGTGCCGATGTTGAAGGCGCTGGAGGGCCCCTACGCTCACACGGGGGTCAAGTTCATCCCCACGGGCGGGATCGGCCTGAACAATCTGCGTCTTTACCTGGAGCGTCCCTCGGTCGCCGCCATTGGCGGTTCATGGATTGTTGAAAAGAAGATGATTGCCGCCGGGGATTGGGGCGTGATCGGGAAATTGACCCGTGATGCGCTGGCTATCGCCGCCTCCATCGGCGTGGCGTGAGAATATGCATCAAGATGTATCAATGAAAGGCACTGAACATGAGTGAGATCAAAGTCCATAATATCGGTATTATCATGAACGGGGTGACAGGACGGATGGGGACCAACCAGCACCTCTTGCGGTCCATCTGCGCCATTATCAAGCAGGGTGGCATCAAGGTGAGCGAGGCCGAGATCATCATGCCGGATCCGGTCCTGGTGGGGCGCAATCCCATCAAGTTGAAACAACTGGCGCAACGGGCCGGCGTCACCCGCTGGACGACCGATCTCGGCGAGGTTCTTGCGGACAAGCACAACAGCATCTATTTCGATGCCCAGACCACGGACCGTCGTGTTTCCGCGGTCAAACAGGCCATCAAGGCGGGCAAACACATCTATTGTGAAAAACCCACCGCCATGAATACCCGTGAGGCCTATGAGCTATATACGCTGGCCAAACGGGCTGGCGTCAAGAACGGGGTGGTGCAGGACAAACTGTGGCTTCCCGGCCTGATGAAACTGAAGGAACTGATCCATCGGGGATTTTTCGGCAGGATTCTCTCTGTGAGGGGGGAATTCGGGTACTGGGTGTTTGAGGGCGATACCATACCGCTCCAGCGCCCTTCGTGGAACTACCGCAAGGAGGATGGAGGAGGCATGATTGTGGACATGCTGTGCCACTGGCGGTATGTGCTCGACAACGTGTTCGGCAAGGTCACGGCAGTGTCGTGTCGCGGGGCGACCCACATCGACACTCGCTATGACGAGGCCGGCAAGCCCTATGCCTGTACGGCCGACGATTCCGCCTACGCCACCTTTGAGCTGGAGGGCGATATTGTGGCCCAGTTCAATTCCTCGTGGTGTACCCGCGTCCGGCGTGACGACCTACTGACCCTGCATGTCGATGGAACATTGGGTTCCGCCGTAGCGGGGCTGAGGGACGTGGTGCTTCAGCCTTACGGGGCGACCCCTCGCGCGATCTGGAACCCGGACATTCCGCAGCCCATTAATTTCATCGAGGGCTGGCAGAAGACGCCTGAGCAGCGGGAGTATGATAACGCATTCAAGGTGCAGTGGGAATTGTTCCTGCGTCACGTTGTTAAGAACGAACCCTTCAGGTGGAGTCTTCTCGAAGGCGCCAAGGGGGTTCAGTTGGCCGAAAAAGGGCTGGAATCCTGGTCCAAGCGGGCATGGGTGAATATTCCGGCCTTGAAAGCATGACATCCAGGGAAAGGTCTCTCATGAGCGCTCAGGATTTGAACGACGCGAAGGGGAAAGTGAGGCCGGTTGCCCTGATTACGGGGGCCGGGCGGGGGATCGGATTAGGCATTGCCGAACATCTTGCCCGCGAAGGAATGGATCTCGCGATGTGCGGTGTCCGTGACGCCTCGCTCGTTGCCGAGACAATTGACCGGCTGCGCTCATTGGGTTCCGACGTGTTGTACTGCCAGGCTGATGTTGCCGACCCGTCCGCGCGGCAGGCCATGTTGGAGTCGGTGCGAAAGCGCTGGGGACGGCTGAATGTCCTGGTCAACAATGCCGGGGTGGCTCCCTCGGTTCGTGCCGATATTCTAGAGGCAACCGAGGAGAGTTTTGAGCGCGTGATCCGGACGAACCTGCAGGGACCCTATTTCCTTACCCAGTCGGTCGCCCGCTGGATGATTGAACAGAAGAAGGCTGACGCGTCCTACAGGGGCTGCGTCATCAACGTGTCCTCGATATCCGCCACAGTGGCTTCAGTGAACCGGGGGGACTATTGTATCTCCAAGGCAGGCGTGAGTATGGCCACCCGGTTGTTTGCGGTACGCATGGGTGAACATGACATTCCCGTTTACGAGATAAGGCCGGGAATCATCAAGACTGACATGACCGCCGGCGTGACGGGGAATTATGACAAACTGATCGGGGAGGGCCTGCTTCTGCAGTCCCGGTGGGGTCTGCCCGCCGACGTCGGCCGAGTCGCGGCCATGCTGGCTCGTGGTGACCTTGCCTATTCAACCGGTCAGGTCATCATGGTGGAAGGCGGGTTGACTGTTCCCCGTCTGTGATCAGCGGGGCGGATTCCTTGTCCGGTTCAGGATTCTGCGACCCGCATGGCGATTCGCGCCCACTCAAACAAGCGGGCCGGCTCGTAGTTGATGGTGCTGATGTCCTTGAGAATGAATTCCAGCGGACATCCATGTTGCTCGCACACCTTCCGGGTATGGACGAGATCTGAACGGACCTGGTCAGTATTAAACTGGGTTGTTGCCAGAAACGCAGGGTTGGGCTTGCGGGAGTAGACGAAGTCATGCCCTATCTCGGTTGCGCCCCGGTCCTCGTTAACCCAGGGACTCATGGATATTTTTCTCACGTTCGGGATCTGCCGAACTTCGGCCATTTTCCCGTCAAGCGGGTCGCAACATCCATAGTAAACCAGTCCAAACCTTTCCGCGATGCGGCGGGTGTAATCAACCTCGAACTCCTTGAACATCTCCGGCGAGACGGTTGAAAACATCTGGGCGAGCCCGAATGTCCAGAGATCCCGGGTGCGGGGCTTGTTCGGGTCATATCCCGGGGCAGGCAACGCGTCCGTATAAGCGCCCGTGCAGTGGATCAGGCTCTGCTGGCCGCACAACAGCCCCTGGGTTTCGAGCTGGTCCAGCATGACGAGGTAGCCCTCGGTCATGCGGTTTACAAGACGATGCATGAAATCAGGGGTGTCGATCAGGGCGTATAAGGCATTTTCGACTCCCATCCACATGGAGATGGGATCCCACAAAGACAGGTAGGGATCGGCGCCCCATGGGTACACATCCAGCAGGCCGTCGAAAAGTTCGTGGGCAACGGCAAGGCGGCGTTCGGTTTCGGCGGCATCATGGGTGATGACAGGCATCCGGATCTTTTCCAAATCACTGTCATTCTGGAACTGGTTCTCGTATTTATGGCCCACAACCGAATTGGCGGTATCCGACACAGCGACTTGTTCATGAACGCCGACACCAAGCCAGACGTTGTGGATGGCCTTGTGAACCCGGATATAGGGCTCCACCACCATATCAACGGGGAAGTGCTTCCACTGAAAAAGGGTGCGCCGGAGCCGTTGTTCATACTCGCGGCACTCGGCGTCAGCGCAGTGCAGCGTCAGTTCGCCGTGCTGGTTCAATTCGTGCCAGCACACCTGGTCAATCATGACCATTGGCCGTTCAGGATTCAGGGCATTCAGCTTGCGCCAAAGCTTGCGCTTTTCCTCTTGAACAGGGAGGGCCGCGATGGCGGCTACCTGTATCGCAAGTCCGCGGATTATAGCCCGGTCATCTAAGTTCAACATGCACTTGCCTTTCGGTGGTGAGAAGGAGGGTGGTATAGCAAATGAATATTCCTATACAAGCAGATAATTCCTGATAACGCGGGACGGAGACGTGGGGCTGGGGTTGAGGATTTGGGTTTGCAGAAGGGGATCAGCCTGTGCTAACAATGAACTCATTTAAGGGAGGATCTTATGGATGTGAATGAAAATCGGAAAATCCGCTGGTATGAAATGATTTATGTGGTTGTTCTGGTGGGTCTTCTTGGATGGAGCGTGTTTTTTATGAACCCCCACAAGGTCGCTGTGGTGGACATGGATCGCGTGTTCAAGGATGCGGGAATGCTTCAGAAGATCGAGAAGGAGCGTACGAAGCTCGATACCTACAACAGGGCTATGAACATGTTGCAGGCTTACAAGTCGCGGGTTAAAGGTCTGCAGGATAAGTTTGCCGTGGCGACATCCCAAGGGGAGAAGGACAAATTGTCCGCCCAGATGCGGGCCTCCGAGGAGCAGTTCAACCAGACGATCGGGCCCATGCAGAATGAATTGCAGCAGTTTGACGCCCGTGCCGTAGGGTCATTCCGTAAACGGGTTCAGCCCTTCGTTGAGCAGGTGGCCCTTAAGCATGGCGTGGATGCGGTACTCACCACCTCGCCCCAGATCCTCTGGTACCGGAACAAGGTAGATCTCACGGAAGATGTGGTCAGGGCCTCAAAGGAGTTCTTCGCAAAGGATATGCCCGTGATCGACCCCGCGTTGGGCGGTGCCGGTCCACGCCGGTAGGATGCCCATGGAACGCCACAGCCGGGGCAGGGGAAAGCAAAAGCTGCTCGGCAGTCATCAGAAGTGTTGGGTGTGGGGCCGTAACGCGGTGCTTGAAACCCTGCAGGCTGGGCAGTGGCGGATCGTTGATCTCTATCTGTCCCGGGCTCTCCCTGATGAGGTGATCGCCCAGGCCGGGAAACTCGCAAGCGGGATGGGGCTGTGCCCCCGTGTCGAGGATCCGGCGGTGCTGGCAAAACTTTGCCACACGAGTGAACATCAGGGATATCTCGCCCGGATGTCTGAATTTCCGTATGCCGGACTCGAAGCGGTGTTGGCCTCCTTGCCTCCGGATCCCTTCGTGGTTCTTCTTGACGGTGTCCAGGATCCCTTTAATTTCGGTGCCATTGTGCGCTCGGCCGAGATTTTCGGGGCGAATGCGGTCATGATCGGGGAGTCAGGCCAGGTTGGAGTCACCAGCATGGTGGTCCGTAGTTCGGCTGGAGCGGTTAACCGTATTTCTATCGTCAGGGTTCCTGATGTGATCACGGTGCTTGGTTCATTGCGGGCGAAAGGCATTCGTGTTGCGGCTGCGTCTGAAAAGGCCGGGCTGGATCTTATGGGGCATGATTTTGTAAAGGGAACGGCCATTGTTATCGGGATCGAGGGGGCCGGTCCACGCCCTGAACTGCTCGCATACTGTGATGCTGTCGTCAGGATCCCCCAGGTTGGTCGCATTGGGTCGTTGAACGCGTCGGTTGCGGCGGGCATTTTCTTCTACGAAGTACGTCGTCAGCGATCCGGTCAATAGCCGGGGCGCTATCCGCGCAGGAACGGATTGATCTTCTTCTCCCGCCCGATGGTGGTGCAGGGACCGTGCCCGGGATACACAAGGGTATCATCCGGGAGTTGCGTGAGGCGGCGTAGTGAGGTTTGCATCAGCCGCTCATCACTGCCCTTCAGGTCGGTCCGACCGATGGATCCGCTGAAAAGGGTGTCGCCCGTGAACAGCGCTTTTTCTGCGGCAAAGTGGTAGCAGACTCCACCCGGTGAATGGCCGGGCGTTGTAATGACCTCATATTTCAATCCGCCATCCTCATGCCATTGTTTATCGGCAGCCTGTCTTTCGATGACAGCAGGACGTTCAGGGGTTTCATAGTAGGGAAGTGCGGCGTTGACCGGACTGAACGCCCAGACTTCATCATCGGGATGCATGAGGATCGGCGCCGGGAACGCGCGGGTCATTTCGGCGAGTCCGCCCACATGATCCATATGGCCATGAGTAATGAGGTAGGCCGCTACTGTCAATTGTTCCTGGCGCAAGGTCACGGAAATCAATCCGGCATCGTCCCCGGGATCTACGACCAGAGCGGTTCCGGTGCCAGAGGCGAGAATATAGCAATTGACCTGGAAGGCTCCGACGACGACGGGAATAACATTCATGGATTACTTCACCAGACTTTCAAGTGAGACGTCCTGCTCTGTCCTGTCGAGCAGGTTTTTGATACGGAGGCTGCCTTTGGCCAGGTCGTCGGGGCCGATGTAGATTCCCAGGCGGAACCCGTCCTTGCCCGTCCGGGCAAAGAAATGCTTGGGTTTTTCGGGGTGCAGGGCGAGATCCACGTTCGTTCCTTTATTGCGAAGTGCCCGTGCGACCCGGATGGCGGTTTCCCGCTGGGCGTCTTCCATGAATGACACGGCAAGGTCCCTGCCTGCCGCCGGATGGGGAAGTCGTGAATTTTCGGTCATCAGCTCGGCGATAACGACATCTCCAAACCCGAGACCAACGGCGGTCATGGGTTTTCCGCCCAGATCGCCCAGCAGGTTGTCGTACCTCCCGCCGCCGAAGATGGCCCGCAGGCTCTTCCCGGTATCGAATCCCTCGAACACGATGCCGGTGTAGTAGCCGAGGCCCCGAATCACGGAAATATCAAACTTCACCATGTCGCCCGCGCCGTAGAGATTCATCATCCTGAAGAACGCCAGGAAGTGTTCCAAGGCGGGGGTCTGTTCACCGAGCACGTCGGCAACGGCTTCCAGCGTGTTCAGGTTGAGGATGGTAAAGGAGGCGTCAATGCTTTCCTGCGAAAGGCCGTTGGCCTTGAGCAGGGCGGCGATCTCCGAATCGGAAATCTTCCCGCGCTTGTCCAAGGCCAGGAAGGTGGAGGCGTGATGGTCCTTGGGGATCCCGAGTTTGGCCAGCAGATCCGACAACACGGCGCGGCTGTTGACATGGACACGGACATCGCTGCCGGTGAATCCGAGCTGCTGGAGGGCTTGTATTGCAGTCATCACGACCTCGGCCTCAGCGAGTACGGAGGGTTCGCCCACAATATCGAGGTTCCATTGGTAATGTTCGCGTTTTCGTCCGCGGGTCATGCGTTCATACCGGAAGCATTGCGCAATAGTGAACCACTTGAGGGGGAAGACCAACTCATTCTGCCTGCCGACAATCATGCGGGCCAGGGTGGGGGTCATTTCCGCCCGCAGCGCCAGTTCGCGGTCGCTTTTGTCCTTGAACCAGTAGATTTGCTCCTGGATTTCCTCCCCGCCCTTTCGTTTCAACAGGTCAAGGCTTTCCACGACACAGGAGTCGTACTGGTCAAATCCGAAACGGCGGGCGGCACTGGCCCACAGCGTATCGAGAACCTTGCGCGGGGCGGAGCCT
>CAYOQM010000068.1:0-12117 GCA_964406065.1 uncultured Verrucomicrobiota bacterium | reverse complement strand
AGGCATTGAAAAGAACAGTTCGACTGCGAAGCAGTTGAACTGCTCTCTATAGGATTACTTGTAGCCCTGTTCGACCTTGGCGGCCACGTCACGGTAGCCGATGTCGAGCTGGTAGATTTGCTTGAACAGATCCAGTGCTTCCGCTTTGCGTTCGGCCATTTCAAAGAGCAGGCCGAGCTCATAGATGACGGATTTCTTGGTGTCGTCCATAACAGGCAGTTCAGAGGCCGCGCGCTGGAGTTGTTCGATGGCCATGTCGTACTGCTGTTTCGCCTTGAAGCACAGGCCGATGTAGTACAGCGAACTGATCCGGCGCTGGGCATTGCGCTGGGAGGCCTGGAACTGTTGGATGGCCTCGTTGATCTGGTTCTGCTGGAACAGGAGAACCCCGTAGTCATATTTGAATTGCAGGTCGTTGGGATAGCGGGCGACCCGGTCCTGCAGGTCATTGAACAGGAACAGGTCGCGGTCCTTCTGTTTGGCCTCGGCGGCGGCGGTCATGCCGGCCTCGGTCAGCTTCCGGATGTCCTCGTCAAAGGCCTGAAGGCGGATGGTGCTGATGGACTGGTCGATCTGGGGATCGCGTCCGCCGGACAGTGTCTGGGTTTCCTGCAGCGTCGTGATCGCCTCGGAGAACAGCTTGTTGCCGGCGTACAGGTTCGCCAGGGCGCGGCGGTAATTGATGTTGCCGGGCTCGCGGGCGATACGGGCCTTGTTTTCCTCGATCAGTACCTCGATGTCGTTCTTGTCCACCACGGCCTTCGACTCGCGTGCCAGCACATCGGCCTCCTTGCGGTTGCGGATGAGGTCGGTGAACTTGGTGTCCTTGGCTCCGACCTTCTCCCAGCCGTCCTTCGACATGCTGTCGATGGCCATGGCGTCCTTCAGGAGTTTCAGGGCGGCGCTGTCGTTCGGTTTCAACTCGCAGAGGGTCTCGAAGCAGTCGCGGCCCAGGCGGGGTTGGTCGGTCTTCATGTAAAGCCGGCCCAGTCGTTCCAGGACCATGCTGTCGTGGGGGTAGTGTTCGAGGGCGATCACCAGGGTCTGGATCGCGATTTCGGGTTCGCCAGCGGCCTCGGCGGCCTTGACCAGAAGCTCGATATGGCTGAGATTCAGGGGGTCTTTGCGCAACAGTTGTTCAACCGCTTGGAGGGCCTGCAAGGGCTTCGACTTCAGCATGGATCTGGCCTGGAACATTGCCGGGAGGCCCGTAATGGTCGACATGAGGTGAGCCATCTGGCCCCCGCCCTTGCCCTTGAACTGCTTGATTTCGGCGATCCTCAGAAATTTACGGGCCCGGTGCAGGTTGGGTTCCAGTTCGAGGCAGGCGGCGAACATCTGGATGGCATAATCCAGGTTGTTCCGTTCCAGGGCGACAAATCCCCGGTTGAACAGGTCTTTGGTTTTCTGCGGAACTTGTTCAAGAGTTACTTCGGCCATGATCCCAGTCCCCTGCGTGGTATTTCGTGTTCCGTTGCATGCTCGCTTGACATACTCTTACTGCGTATATCAAAGTGAGGAGTTTACGGCTATAAAAATTCAGTGAAACGGGAATGATGGAGCGGGTGTATATGAGGCGGGCGGGCAAAATGATTCTTCGGGGAATGGCCGTGTCCATCCTGATATTTGCTGCCGCGAACCCGGCTCAGGCGGTTGTGTTCCGGGGATTGGGGCTGAATGAGGTCATGGCCTCCTATGGGTTCGGCGCCCCGGCCGAGTACGGGAAGAGTGCCGTGTACCGCAGCCGCACGGCCACGGTTATTTTCGAGACCGGCAGCCGTCGCGTGGTGGTGAACGGACTTTCTGTCTATCTCAACCAAAGTGTGATCAAGGGCGCGGGGAACTGGGTGATCAGCCCTGTGGATGCCGTGGATACCATTGGCGCCATGTTGCTGCCGTCGCGTGCGTTGCGCAAGGCGGATTCGGCGGTGATTGTCCTGGATCCGGGCCACGGCGGGGCGGATCCCGGCACCAGCGGTGGTCCGGGGCGGGAGGAAAAAATATTCACCCTGGATATTGCCAAACGGGTCCGTTCCCGGTTGCGCCAGAGCCAGGTGAACGTCATGCTGACCCGCGACCGGGATGTCGCCATGACCCTCGAGGAACGGCGCTGGCGATGCGACCGCTATGGCGGTGACGTGTTCGTGGCGATTCATCTCAATGCCTCGCGGAACCAGGCGATTTCAGGGATTGAAACCTATATCATGCCGGCGCCGGGCTACCCCACCACGGCGGAAGTGGAGCGCCAGATGGTTTCCGCGCGGAGCGGAAACTGTCCCGGTAACCAGTATGACGGGGCGAATGCGGTGCTGGCCCAGTATCTTCACAAGGGCATGCTGGCCCATGCCGGCGCCTCCGACCGGGGTATCCGGCGAGCCCGCTTCTATGTGATCCGCAACGCCCGTTGCCCTGCCGCCCTGGTGGAGTGCGGCTTCCTGTCCAACAGCCGCGAGATGGCCCGGCTCAGCGATGCCGCCTATCGTGACCGTATTGCCGAAGGGCTCGCCCGCGGAATCCTGACCTATCTCAACCGGGTGCGGATCCAGCACCTGCCGCCCGTGCGCAACCTCTAGAGCGCGTGTCCGTCCGACTCCAAACCGTCTCTTGACAGCGCCGATAGGGGTCACTATGGTGATCTTTTTCAGCAAGGAGCGCCTGTCGTGATACGAGCAAAAGTCATTGGAGCCTGCGGGTATGGGGGCGTGGGCATTGTGGAACTGCTGGTGGCCCATCCCGAAGTGAAGCTCGCCTGCCTCGTCAATACCACGGATGTCGGCGCCCCCATCAGTAAAATCTATCCGCACCTGGCCGGATTCTGCGATATGACCATCCTCGATCCGGAGGATCCCGCCGCCCACCCCCCTGTGGATGTGGTCTTTACCGCCACACCGGATGGCGTAGGCATGAAACTGGCCCGGGCGATCCTGGCCTCCGGCGCCAAGCTGGTGGATTACAGCGGTGACTTCCGCTTCAACACCACGGACAGTTATGCCGAATACGCCCGGCGGCAGGGGCTCGAACCCAAACATGTCGCACCGGAAGTCCTGCCGGAGGCGGTGTACGGCCTGGCGGAACTGCATCGCGGCAAGATCAATACCCGGCAGCGGGTGATCGGCAATCCCGGCTGCTTTGCCGTCAGTTGCATCCTGGGATTGGCCCCGGCGGTCAGGAATCACCTCATTGATCCCTTCAGCGTGATTTGCGACTGCAAGACCGGAGTGTCGGGCGCAGGCAAGAAACTCAATGCCGCCTTTCATTATCCGGCCCGCTATGAGCATATGAATGCCTACAAGCTGGCCGGGCACCAGCATGTCTGCGAGATCGAGCGCGAACTCACCCTGCAGGCCGGGACGGAAATCCGCGTGACCTTCACCGCCCAGGTGGTCCCCGTCTGCCGTGGCATCCTGTCCTGCCTGTACGGCCAACTGAAGGCCGAGACCGGGGTGGAGGAGGTCCTCGCCCTGTACCGTGAATTCTACAAGGATAGCCCCTTTGTCCGCATCTATGACCGGTCGGCGGCGATCGGAACCATGCATGTACGGGGCACGAATTTCTGCAATCTGGTGGTGGATGTCGATGCCCGCACCCGCCGCCTTCGGGTCATCTCGCATATTGACAACCTCATGAAAGGGCAGGCCGGGTCGGCGCTGCAAAACATGAACCTGCTTTTCGGGCTTCCCGAAACGGCGGGGTTGATGCGGGCGGGACAGTATCCGTAACGCCGTGGCAGGTGACGGGACGCGGCATCGGCAGGCGCCGGAGGCCGGAATTGAATAACTTGGTTAACATAAGGAATGACAATGGAAGATGCAAAGACGTTGATCGCGGATGATGTTGAAATTACAGGCTCCATGAAGTGCTCCGGCGGAGTCAAGATGGCCGGGAAACTAAATGGCGACCTGTCCTGCGCCGGCGAGGTGCTGGTGGAAAAGGGCGCCGCCATCAAGGGCAATGTCGCGGCCGCCTCCATCGTGGTCTGGGGCATGGTCAAGGGGAATATCCTCGCCAAGGAGCGTATTGAGCTCAAGGGCACGGCCCGCGTGGCCGGCGATATCAAGGCCAAGCGGCTGGTAGTCGAGGAAGGTGTGACCCTGATCGGGAAGTCCGAGATCAGTTCGTCGGATTCAGTTTCGGATGACGGTTCGATTGAAGTGGAGCCCCCCGTTTCGAAATTTGACGATGTGGCCAGGATTGAGGATGATCCCGTCAAGGCCGTCGGAGGAATGCGTCCGGTGATGGATAACCGGACGCGTACGGGACAGCTTTTCGCCCGGAAATAGGGTAAGGGAAAGAGGGAGAGACTATGGCGGTGAAACATGGATTGGGACGCGGTTTGGGAGCCCTGATCAGGGATACCCCGGGGGAGCCGGAGCCGGTTGCGCCGTCTCATGTGGCCCCAGGCCCCCTGCAGATTGAGATCTCCCAGATCCGTCCGAGTCCTTTCCAGCCACGCCGGATCTTTGTCAAGGAGGCCCTCGAGGAACTGGCGGCATCCATCCGGGAACATGGCGTGCTTGAACCGTTGCTTGTACGCAAGGTCGATGAAGGCTACGAACTCATCGCCGGCGAACGTCGCTGGCGCGCCTCGCAGGAAGCCGGACTGAAACAAGTTCCCGTTGTCCTGCGGGTGGCCTCCGACCGGGAGGCGCTGGAACTGGGACTCATCGAGAATCTCCAGCGGGCTGATCTGAACGTGATCGAGGAGGCGGAGGGATACCAGACCCTCGCCGATCAGTTCAATCTCACCCAGGAGGAGATCGCAAAACGGGTCGGCAAGGGGCGCGCGTCGGTGGCGAATGCCCTGCGGCTTCTCGGCCTGCCCAAGGAAATCAAGAAGTTCATCGCCGAGGGACTGGTCTCCGCAGGTCATGCCAAGGTATTGATGGGCCTGTCTTCCGATCTGGAGCAGTGTCGGGTTGCCGAGCGCGTCATCAAGGACGGGTTGTCCGTCCGGGATCTTGAGAAGATCGTCGAGCATGCTCGACGGATTCCCCGCAAGAAAACGCCGGGGAAGGAGGATATTCCCTCCAGTCATATGGTTTACCTTACGGATAAATTACACCAGCATTTCGGAACCAGTGTGCACATCCAGCCCTGCCGGACGACCGCCAATGGCCGCAAGGTCAAGGGAAGCGTTCAGATTGATTTCTATACCAACGACGATCTGGACCGCATCCTCGACCTCTTCGGCCTGACCGAACGCGGATGAAGACGCTTATCCTGTCGGGCTTGATGCTGTGCGTCTCTTGTGGTCGTCATGACGAGGTGGCACCCGTGCCGTCCTTCCGTCCGGCGGCTTCTTTCAATGGATCCCTGGCGCTGGAGGAAGTGCGGCGTTTCCTGGCCGTGGGGGACCGGGTTGCTGGAACGCCAGGCGCGCAACATGCCGCCGATTTCATTGTCCAGCGCTTGGATTCCATGGGGATTTCAGTGGAACAACAGGCGTTCAGGTCGGCTGTGCCGGGAGGCTCAAACACCTTTGTAAACCTCATCGCCACCCTGCCGGGAAAAAAACCGGGCTGGGTCATCTTGGGTGCCCATTATGACGCCAAGTCGGGCATTGAACCCTTTGCCGGCGCCAATGACTCGGGATCCGGAGTGGGGGTGCTCCTGGCCCTGGCCCCGATTCTCAAGGGTTCCGCGGCTGACCGTCCGGGCGTGAAATTGGCCTTTTTAGACGGCGAGGAGTGCCGCGTGAGTTATGGTCCCGATGACGGGCTTCATGGAAGCCGGTATCTGGCGGCACGCCTTTCTGAATCCGGTCAGGCCCGCGAGGTGCGGGCGTTTATCCTGTTGGACATGATCGGGGATCGGGATCTGACCGTTACAATACCCCGGAATGGGACGCCGGAACTGATCTCGCGGGTGTTTGCGGCCGCCACGGAATGCGGGCTGCGGTCCAAATTCGCTTTGTTCCGCGGTACGATTCTGGACGACCACCAGCCCTTCCTGGATCATGGCATGCCCGCGGTGGATCTGATTGACTTCGAGTATGGCTCCGCGCCGGGGCGGAATGATTATTGGCATACGCCTTCGGACACCTTGGACAAGCTCAGCGCGGACAGTCTGGAAACCATTGGTCGGGTGGTGCTCCAGGTCCTGCGCGGTCTCTAGACCGGGTTATTCCTCGCCGTCGGGACTCTTAAGCACGGCCGCCAACTGGTCGGCAATGCCGGCGCCAATGGGATCGATCTTCTTGCCTTCAAGGATCTTGGTGACAATTTCCTTGGTATCCGTGGCGAAATCGCTTTTGAGGATCCACTTAAGGAAGCCGGGATCCTGACGCGCCAGGTCCCGGAGACGTTCGCCCTTCTTTTTGCCGAAGTTAATGGTGATTTCGCCGTTGGACCACCGGAGTTTGCCGTCGCGATCAACCCAGGCCGGGTCGCGCAGATCGCAATATTTATCCAGCTCGTCCAGGTTGCACGGCAAGTCGCTGTAGTGCGCGAACTGTCCCTCCAGCACCCGGACCGTGGCCAGGGCGTCCGCCTCGGCCCGATGCCCCTCCAGGAAGAGTTCGTTGCAGTAGAAGGACAGGGCGGCCTTCAGGTCGCGGGGTTCGCGCTTATGGTAAATGCGTTGGGCGTCCACCAGCCGCCGACCCTCCATGCTGAAGTTGAGGCTGGCGCGGACAAATTCCTCGATCAGCATCGGGATGTCAAAGCGGATGATGTTGTATCCTCCCAGGTCGCATCCGTCGAGCAGGCGGTAAATCTCCGGTGCCATTGTCTTGAAAAGGGGTTTGCCGGCCACATCCGCCTCGGTGATGCCGTGGATGGCCATGGATTCGGCGGGGATCGGGATGCCGGGGTTCAGGAGGAAGGTGTGAAGCTGATGCTCCCCCCTGGGTGGCATGAGTTTCACCACTGAAAGTTCAATGATCCGGTCGGCCCTCGGGTTGGTTCCCGTGGCTTCGATGTCAAACACGGCCAGCGGCCGGTCCAGTTGCCATTTAAACATGTGCGTCTCCAATCGGGGGGCACCATAGTGCAGATGTCTTGAAAAAGCAACGCAAGCATTGACAGGCCAGGGCGGGGGTCTTCGTTAAACTTGCATCAATGGATCGGGCGGGGTTATAGTGACCCTTTGGTGTTACCATGATGACGCAAAAGCAGATCAAGAGTTTTGGACAGCGCTTGGCGCGGGAGTTCAAGCCGAGGAAGGTTGTCTTGTTCGGGTCCTACGCCTATGGCACGCCACGCCCTGACTCTGATGTTGATTTATTGGTCGTTATGCCGCTAAACGGCAACCCGGTGGATAAATCAGTGGAGATGAGACTCAAGCTTCATCCCCGGTTTCCGCTTGATTTGCTGGTTCGTACGCCTGCCAAGATCAGGGAGCGCCTTGCTATGGGCGACGACTTCATTAAGGACATTTTCGATAAAGGGAAAGTGTTGTATGAAGCCCCTGGCCGCTGAATGGGTCTCGAAAGCCGAGGGTGACTTCGCCATCGTCGATCGGGAGTCCCGAGCACGGAAGAATCCCTGTTACGACGGCATCTGTTTTCACGCCCAGCAATGCGCCGAGAAGTATTTGAAGGCACGCCTTTGCCAAGCTGGTATTCATTTTCCAAAGGTTCATGATCTATCAGTGTTGCTTGAACAAGTCTTGGTGTGTGAGCCGTTATGGGAAGCATATCGTGCCGATCTGTCCTATCTCTCCGACTTTGCCGTACACTTTCGTTACCCCGGCGAATCCGCTGACCGAAATACGGCTCTAGGTGCCCGATCTCTCTGCCGTTCTTTCCGCAAAGCCGCTCGCCAGTCGTTGGGGGCTTAACTTGATGAATTCGTTTGACATGCCTGTCTCCCGCTTTTCCCATCCCCATGCAAAAATCGGCTTGTTTCGTTTCCTTTTCAGGGGGCGGGATGATGTCTACCCCCGCCGGTTCGAGAGCCGGAAAACCGGGAAATCTGGTTATCAGCCAGCCTGCGCCAACGAATGGGTGCGGGGGCTTTGCGATAAACGTGCCGTCAAATGCATCGAGTGTCCCCATCGCTGTTTCCTGTCCGTAACCGATGACACCGTCTATCACCACCTTTCCGGGAAAGATGAAGCCGGGCGTGATTTTGTGATGGGGCTTTACCCAATGTTACGAGATGAGACATGTTATTTTCTCGCGGCGGATTTCGATAAGGAATCATGGCGTGACGATGTATGTGCCGTCATTGAAACCTGTATTCAATTGGGTCTTCAACCCGCGTTGGAACGGTCTAGGTCAGGCAATGGCGGACATCTGTGGTGGTTTTTCGAAAACGCCATTCCCGCCACGCTGGCCCGGAAGCTCGGGGCGCACATTCTGACAGAAACAATGGAACGGAGGCCGGATATCGGACTGGACTCCTATGACCGGTTTTTCCCAAATCAGGACACTCTGCCAAAAGGTGGCTTCGGGAATCTAATTGCGTTGCCACTTCAGAAGCACCCCAGGGAAGTTGGAAACAGTGTTTTCTTGGATGAACAGCTCAACCCGTATCCGGATCAATGGGCATTTCTCGCCTCTGTCCGTAAGATCAGTCAACCATCGGTTGAAGCCATTGTCAGTGCCGCCCTGGGTCGGGATCGTATTGTAGGAGTGCCATTAGTCTTTGACGACGAGGCTGAAAACACTCCCTGGAACCTGCCGCCATCGCGGCGGCGTAATGACCCGCCCATCACCGACCCATTGCCCGCTTCTCTGGAACTCGTTCTCGGGAACCAAATCTATATTGAGAAAGAAAGACTGCCTCCGGGATTGCGCAACCGCTTGCTCAGGCTGGCGGCCTTTCAAAACCCCCAATTCTACAAAGACCAAGCCATGCGATTGCCAACGTACGACAAACCCCGGATCATTGCCTGCGCAGAAGATTATCCCCACCATATAGGTCTTCCACGAGGATGTTTGGATGAGGTGCGGGAACTTCTGTCTGGTCTGAAGATCAAGTCAGTTCTGCGTGATGAGCGTTTTGCAGGCAGGCCGCTGGATGTTACCTTCCATGGCGAGTTGAGGTTCGAGCAAATATCGGCCGCCCGAGCTTTGGCCGCCCATGATATGGGTGTTTTATCCGCCACGACAGCCTTCGGAAAAACGGTTCTGGCGGCCTGGCTTATTGCCCAACGCGGGGTCAACACCCTGATTCTTGTGCATCGCCAACAATTGCTGGACCAGTGGCGGGAACGGTTATCAACCTTCCTGGGCCTTCCGATCAAGTCTATTGGCCAGATCGGCGGGGGGAGGAAAACCCCCAATGGCGCCCTGGATGTGGCCATCATCCAAAGCCTGGTGCGAAAAGGGGTGGTGGATGACCGGGTCGGGAACTATGGCCATCTTATCGTGGACGAGTGCCATCATTTGTCCGCCTTTAGTTTCGAGCAGGTTGCGCGGCAGTCGAAGGCGAAATTCGTTACCGGTCTTTCGGCCACTGTGGCTCGGAAGGATGGGCACCATCCTGTCATCTTTATGCAATGCGGGCCGGTGCGATACCGGGTCAACGCCAAACAGCAGGCGGCAAAACGCCCGTTCATCCATAATGTGCTGGTGCGACCCACGTCGTTCCGACAGCCAGACAGCCCCAATCCCGAGGCCCGGATGCATTTTCATGACCTTTATGATGCACTGATCGCGGATGAGAGCCGGAACAACCTGATCTGCGAGGATGTCATTGCCGCCATGCGTGAAGGACGATCGCCGGTGGTGCTGACGGAGCGGACTGGCCACCTCAATAAATTGGCGGAGAAACTCGCTCCTGAGGTTTGTCATCTCGTGATCCTGCGCGGCGGCATGGGGGCGAAAGCGATACGCGCGGCGGCGGCCAAGTTGAAGGCTATCCCCGAAAATGAGGAGCGGGTTTTGTTAGCCACCGGTCGGTACTTGGGGGAAGGCTTCGACGATGCTCGGCTCGACACGCTGTTCTTGACCTTGCCGGTGTCATGGCGGGGGACCATCGCCCAATACGCCGGGCGTCTACACCGTTTGCATGACGGAAAGCAGGAAGTCCGGATCTACGATTATGCCGACCTCAATGTGCCGATGCTGGCCAGGATGTTTGACCGTCGTTGTGGAGGTTATGAGTCGGTCGGTTACACGCTGTTGCTTCCAGCAAGCGCCATACCGGGCTGGCCTACCGAGGTTCCGCTCCCCATAGAACCTGAATGGAAACGCGATTATGCGGCCAGTGTCCGGCGACTGGTCCGTGATGGTGTAGACGCCCATCTGGGGAACCTGTTTGTCCATGCCGCCCATTCATTTTCGCCGGATGATCAGGGTGTGGCTCGTGCGCGGAGCGCTACAGAGGCGTTCCTGTATAGGCGACTGGAAACATTGCCGGAAACCACCGGGAGATTTAGCCTCAACACCCCTCTCCAAATACCATTCGATGGCTGCGGGCGCCTGGAGGTGGATTTGCTGGATCAAGCTACTCGACTGGCTATTGAAATTGATGGTGCCCAGCATTTGTCTGACCCTGAGGCATACCGTCATGATCGTCAAAAAGATGCTCAGCTGCAAGAGAACGGGTATTTTATCCTGAGATTTCTGGCTGACGATGTGGGTAAGAAACTGGATGAAGTCCTCGATGCCATCTTGCGAACACTTGCCCATCTGAAGAAACCTGAACTGTAGTTAGGGACGATTAATCCGTCAGAAGAACCAGAAAGCATCAAAAATCAACAAAAGCAACGCAAGCATTGACAGGTCTGCCACTTTTCGGCATGATTCGTCGCCCTGATACGGAAGAGTCAGTTAGATTTGGAGTAAGACGATGTCGATGCATTCCAGTTTGAAGTCGGCGGACAAAATCACCGCCAAACGAAATGTCCTCAAACGATTCGAAAGAGTTGACCTCCTGCGCAAGCGCGGGAAGTGGAAAGAGGGCAACCGCGGTTTCGGGCTTCCCAAGACCAAGCCTGAATAAGCCGGTGCGCCTCCAGAAATACCTCGCCGCCTGCGGGGTTGCGTCCCGGCGCGCCAGCGAACAGCTCATCGCGGCAGGCCGGGTCTCCGTGAACGGCTGTCCCGTTCTTGAACAAGGAAATTCCGTTGACCCGGAGTCTGACCATGTCGAGGTGGACGGGCGGCGTGTTTTCCCGGAGCCGAAGCTCTATTTCATGCTGAACAAGCCGACCGGAGTTCTGTGCACCTGCCAGGATACCCATGGTCGGCGCACCTTCCTCGATTTTTTCCCGGAAGCCAAGGAACGGCTTTATCCGGTCGGACGACTGGATCTTGACAGCGAGGGCTTGCTGATTGTCACCAACGACGGGGCGCTCGCCCTGCATCTTACCCATCCGCGGCACGAGGTGACAAAAACCTATCATGTGCGCCTGGATGCCCCGATGACCGCGACAGACCGGATCCGGCTTCTTGAAGGCATGGAATCAGAGGGCGAGATTCTCCATGCCGAAGCGGTGGACTCCTTGCCGGGGGAAAAGGCAGGCTACCTGATTGTTCTCAAGGAAGGACGAAAACGGCAGATCCGGCGGATGATCCGGGGGCTTTTCCTGCGTGTCATGTCGCTTCAGCGGGTTGCTGTCGGCGCGCTTTCCCTCGGAATACTTCCGGTCGGCAAGGGGCGGGCCTTGGGCCAGAAGCGGCGCTGCCTGGGCATCGATGTGGGCGATCAATGCGCAAAGGAGAGCGGCCAGGCAGGGGCATGCTTTCATGACAGATAAGGGAGTGTCCCCTTGGATGATTTGAATGGATGATTTGAATTGCTATGGAGGAAGGAATTTACAGTCAACACGAACAACGATGACATTACCGCTAGAGACTCCAAAACTGCACCATCCATACTGCGCCCATACGACTTGAACATCCTTGACCGTCGCCTTCCCTTGTTTCGAGGAGTCAGGCTGTCCGAGAATATCTCGGACGGCTTTAAACGTGGGCATCTCAGTCGGTGCAATTTCAAACGTTTGGTTAGGCCGCCCTTCAGATATACTTTTTGCAAATCCTAATAACACTTTAGCCAATGGTTTGTTAGGCAGTTCTTTTTGAGCTATTCTAATTTGCTCAAATGCTTCCTTAATATTGCCGCCGGATGCCCCCCCAAATTGTTCCGCTTGACCAAGCAGCATTAGCGCCGAAGTAATTTTCGCCTCGCGGTACTGGTCCAAAACTGGTGCCTTCTGGGGTGGTGA
>CAYOQM010000067.1:0-12164 GCA_964406065.1 uncultured Verrucomicrobiota bacterium | reverse complement strand
GGGCGCACCAGTTCGCCGATGACAATCTCGTAGCGCAACACCTGGCCGGATACCGGCGCGCGGAGGATCTTCAGATCCAGCCGTGACACGGTACGGGCCAGGGCGTCCCGCCGCGCCTTGATTTCCTGGCGGCGCGCGGCCACTTCCTGGGCATAGACGGACGGATCCTTCTTCAGCAGCGACTCCAGTTCGGCCACGGCGAGTTTGCCCGCCAGCAGGGTGTCCTCCATGGCGCTGCCGGCCAGGAGCCCCTTTTCAAGGAGCTCACGCGCCCGCGCCAGTTTGGCATCGGCATTTTGAACACGCAACCGGGCGATCTCGATCATCTCCTGGTGCCTGCGTTTCTCCTCGCCGATCTCCGCCTCGCGCCGGGCCAGCTCGGATTCCGTCTGGAGTACCCGGCTCTGAGCCTCCTCGACGACGGCCTGCTCCTCCTTCATGTCCAGGCGCACCAGCTCCTGCCCCTGGGTCACCACGGATCCGGTCAGAACCAGAATCTCCGCCACCGTGCCCACCGTGGCCGGGCGCACTTCGGCATACTGTTCGGTGGTCACATACCCGTTGGCCAGGAAACTGCGCTCAAACCGGATGACCGCGCCGGCGGCGATCATGACGCCCGTCAGGGCCAGTGTGATTGAGATCCGTCGGATCCGTTGCCGGTTGCGCCTCGGCGCAGAGGTCGGCGCGGATTCCCCTGTTGTAGTGCGGTAGTCTCCCATGGCTTTCAGTCTTTCCCTGGTGTGACGGATCCCTCAGCACCGGAGTTCAAGTCCTGGCAGGGGAAGTCGTCCGATTCATCAACAAACCGTTTAATACAGAACTCGCATCCGTTGCAGGACCGTTCGTAGCAGTTGCGGTGCACGCGTGCCGGATACATGCGGCGAAAGGCCTCGAAACACTCGTCGGAGCAGAAGACATGGCGTTCCTGGAAGACGCCCAGGGCAACATGCACCAGATGGAAGCCGTCCCGGTCGTGACGACAGAGCGTGTTGCACCAGGCGCATGGCACCCCCGCCTTTTCCCTGATCTGGTCGCCGCAAGACGGACAACGTCCCACCTTGATCAGTTGAACATGATCCGGCAAGGTCACCCCCGGGGACTCCGGTTCACCGTCCCGGCCGCGCGCCTCGTCAGCCTTAATTGAAAAGCGCTCCTCCACGGGTTTGCCGCGCCTGTTCTCGGGCAGGATCTGCCGCTCCATGGCCTCGTCCAGATTCTCCTGTTTGTCCTCCCCGATCCCGAACAGATCCATGAACTTATTGATGTCCATCGGTCCCTCCTCCGGGCGCATGTATTCCACCCGCGGGGTTACCGCCGAGTCCGTAGCCCGATGCATACATGAAATCCGAGTGCCCCTTCAGCAGGGCGCCGACGACGGCATTGCGGGTCCGGTACGCCTTGGTGAGGTCGTTTTGGGCGTCCAGCACGTTCCGACTGCGCCCCTCGCCCAACCGGAACCGTTCGGACTCCGACCCGAGCGTCAGGCGCGCCTGCTCCACCGCCATGGTGATCTCCTTGAGGCGCTCACGGGCGCCGTCAAACTCGTGGCTCGCGGCGGCGAGGTCGGCGTTCAGACGGTTCAGCAGTTCGCGGTGCGTTTCAGCAAGCTGCGCTTCGCGGGCACGCGATTCGCGCAGCCGGGCGCGGTCGCCCGTCTGGCTCCAGGGCCGCGTCCACACCAGCACGGCCGCCGCCGAAGCACGATCGCCGGACAGGAGTCCCGGGGTCGTTTCCGTCGTGGAGTCCTCCGCCGCCCAGACGCCGCGTACGGACAGGGAGAGGTCGGCCCGCAGCCGGTCTTCAAGCAGGCGCGACTCGGCGGCCGCCGCCTTGGTAAGCGCCCCGATCTCGCTCATTGCTCCGCGGGCCTCAAAGGTTTGGGCGGTCAGGGCCGCCGCGGGAAGCAGGAGTCCGGCCGTACGGGCGACCAGGGCTTCCGCGTTGGTGGTCAGCGGCGCGGGCGGCGTGGAGCCGATCACCTGCAGAAGCCGCACGCGGGCGACTTCAATGGCCTGGGCGGAGGCGCGGCCTTCCTCGCGACGCAGCGCCAGCTCGAGACGCGCGGGAGCCAGCTGGTACTCCGGAACCACTTTCAGCCGGACCAGTTCCTCGGCCTCCTTCAGCAGTTCCCCGGCGCGGGCTCCGGCCAATTGCGCGGTTGCGGCATTCGCCAGCTCCACCAGATAGGTGATGTAGGCCAGCTCGACGGCATGCCTCACCGCCTGGCAGGCTTCCCTATGCCGGGCGACGGCCGCCGCACGGAGATCCTGCATACGCGCCTGCTTTTGCCGCCACACACTGAAGCCTCTATCCTGAATCAAAGGGATGCGAAGCTGTGCCCCCACAAGCGTGCGATACCCCGGAGCGATACCATCAGCCGGATTGACCAGGTATTGTTCCGAAACCCCCGCCCCGGCATACACTCCCGGACGGAGTGGAACTTCAACGGATGCCGCACTACCGTAGGCGTCCGCCGCAGGCAACCCCGCGGGGGCGGCCACCAGGGGGGTGACGGCGGATCCCGACAACCGGCCTGCCGCCACGGTGGAAACGGGATCAAAAAATTCACCGGTGGCGTCACGGGCCGCTTCAGCCTGCAGGGTTTCCTCCCTTGCCGCCTGAATCACCGGGCTGTGGAGGGTGGCGAACTTGACCAGCTCATCCAACTCATCAGCCCGGCTTACCCCCGCGCCACACACCATCAGGATCACGGCCAGCCCGCGCTTCCCTGCCAAACGGGCCACCGCCCGGTATACTTCACTACTCATGCGTTTCTACTCGTAACAACACTTCACAGGGACACAAGAATGAAACTTACCCTGGGCAAAGGCAACCAATAAATGAAACCCTGAAACGAAGAGCCACAATGATATTGCGCTGGACTCGATTCCCCTCTTGGCAGTACTAATGACGGCCTTGAAGAAAGGATCACCAGCCATGAAAAAATTTGCCGTTCTGATTCTGCTCGCGAGCCTCCTGCCCCTGCAGGCCGATGAAGTCTTCCCCAAGCCGGGCTGGGCCCCCAAACCCAATCCACTGGCCTCCCCCGACGCCATCCCGGGGGGCGAACTCTGCGCCCCCGGCTTCCAGTACCCCAAGAGTTTCAACGTCTATCTCGACAACAACAGTTTCTCCGGCGACCTCTTCGGGTTCCTCTATGAGTCGCTGCTGTCCACCAGCCCGCTCTCGCCCGATTACGAGCCCGGACTGGCGGAGAAATGGTCGATCTCGGACGATAAGAAGACCTTCACTTTCTGGATTGATCCCGCGGCACGATGGTCGGACGGGAAGCCCGTCACCGCCCAGGACGTGAAATGGACATTCGACGCCCTGATGAATCCCGCCAATATGACCGGCCCGCACAAGAACGCCCTGGAGAAATTCGCAAGCCCCACCATCCTCGGCGAGCGCTGCATCAGCTTTACCTCCACCGAGGTGCACTGGCGCAACCTCGGCGCCGTCGGCGGTCTCATGGTATTGCCCAGGCATGCGTTTGAGAAACTCGACTTCAACAAGATCAACTTCGAATTCCCCGTCGTCTCCGGCCCCTACCGGATCGAAAAGATCCAGGAAGGCATCTCCGTCACCTTCGAACGCCGGGCCGACTGGTGGAACCGCAAGGCCCCCGGCTCCCGCGGGGTGGCCAACTTCCAGACCCTGAAGTTCAAGTTCTTCGAGTCCCCGGAAACCGCCTTTGAGGCCTTCAAGAAAGGCGAACTTGACCTTTTCTCGGTCTACACGGCCCGCCTCTGGATCAATGAGACCACCGGCGACAAGTTCGCCAAGAACTGGATCGTCAAGCAGAAGGTGTCCAACTACGATCCCATCGGTTTCCAGGGACTGGCCATGAACATGCGCCGGCCACCTTTCGATGACCTGCGCGTGCGCAAGGCCATCGCCCTGCTCATCAACCGCGACCGCATGAACAGCACCCTCATGTATAACCAGTACTTCCTGCATCGCTCCTACTACGAGGATCTCTACGACGCCGCCCACCCCTGCGCCAACCCGCTGACTCCCTTCAACAAGGACGAGGCCCGACGCCTGCTGACCGAAGCCGGATGGAAGGCCAATCCCGCCACGGGATTGCTGGAAAAGGATGGACGACCGTTCCGCATCCGTTTCCTTGACCGCGGTTCGTCCGCCTCGAAATTCGTCGTGATCATTGCCGAGGACATGAAGGACGTGGGAATCGACATGCTGGTCGACTCCAAGGACCAGGCCGCCTGGACGCGCGATTTGGATGAGTTCAACTTCGACCTTACCTGGGCCTCCTTCGGTTCGGGGCTTTTCAAGGATCCGGAAGGCCCCTGGTCGTCACGCGAGGCGGACCGGAAAATGGGCACCAACATCACCGGGTTCAAGAGCAAGACGGTGGACGAACTCATCGAGAAGCAGAAAACCATTTTTGACGTGGCCACCCGCCATGCCATCTGCCGGGACATCGACAAGATCCTCTTTGAAAACTGCCCCTACGCACTGTTGTGGAATATCGGCTATCGCCGCATCCTGTACTGGAACAAATTCGGCACCCCGCCCACCGTGCTCGGGAAATACGGCAGCGAGAACGGCGCCTACTGGTACTGGTGGCACGATCCCGATGCCGCCGCGGAACTGGACAGCGCCATGAAGCGGTCCCTGCCCCTCCCAAAACCGCCCGCCGAAATTACTTTCGACACCGCGTTCAAGGCGTCGGATAAGAATTGACTGACTCATTCAACCCCCCATTAGGAGCGAGACCCATGAAGATGATGACAGGCCTGTTTGATTATATGGTTTTGCAACGGAATAAACGAAATGTCAGCGAGGCCGGGTTCACCGGAACTTGCACGAACGGTGGCACGGTCACCGCAACCGTCAAGGCGGGCGGACGCACGGTGAAGGGATTCGCCGGTATTGCAGTGGGCGTTGCCGCTAGAGGCCAACTGAAGGGCTGCCTCAAGGGGTTGCCGGTTGGCGGGCCTTATGAAATCACATTCAAGGCCGGCACCGAAACACAGGTGGTCAAGGATGTGCTCGTCGGGGATGTCTGGCTGCTGGGCGGACAGTCCAACATGCAGGGATGCGGACTCTTTCCCAAGCTGCGGCTTCAGGCTGACCCCCTGGTGCGCGCCTTCGCGATGGACGATCGCTGGAGTGTCGCCAGGGATCCAATCCATACCCTATGGAAGTGTGTGGACGCGGTGCATGTTGATCTTAACGGCGGGGCGCGCCACGTCAAACCCCCTGCGGATTGGGGAGTCTGCCCCGGACCGGCCTTCGGCAACGAAATGCGCCGCCTGTCCGGAGTGCCTCAAGGCCTGATCGCCTGCGCCCATGGCGGAACCTCGATGAGCCAGTGGGACCCCAAGCGCAAAAAGGAGGGCGGCAAGAGTCTTTATGGCGCACTGGTTCGCCGCCTCGTCAAGAACGGCGGCCGTGTCGCCGGCATGATCTGGTATCAGGGTTGCAGCGACGCGAACCAGGAGTCCGTGAACCAGTACACCCCCCGCATGAAGGAGCTTGTCCGGGCCTTGCGCCGGGATTGCGGCGACAAGACTCTGCCCGTGGCTATCGTCCAGATTGGCCGGGTAGTCAACTTCAGCGCCAGCTTCTATTGGAATTCGATCCAGGAGCAGCAACGGCGGTTACCCTGCAGGATCCGGAATCTGACAACCGTGCCGGCTATTGACTTGGCGATGGACGACCACATTCATATCAGCGGGGCCGGTCATTATGTCCTTGGCAGGCGGCTAGCTCAGGCAATGCAGGCCCTCCGGCTGGGTCGCAAGGCAGGAAACCCGCCCATCGCAATCAAGCAGGTGACAATCGAATCTGATCGCGGACTGGGTGTCGTCGTCGTCGAATTCGACAACGTTGGCGGACAACTTCGTTCGGGATCCCGGCCCACCGGTTTTTCCATTGTTTCCCCTGCCGTTGGCGCCAACAACCTGTTCGACATCCAACTGGACGGGTCCCGTGCGAGAATCCGAAGCACCCTGACCACGCCTGCGCTGCACGGTGCGGCATTGCATTATGGATACGGCTCCGATCCGTGTTGCAACATTACGGACAAAGCCGGCCGGCCTCTGCCGGTATTCGGCCCCATTGCCATGGGCTTCCCCCGAGCTTTCACTCCGTTCATCAATAAGCTCCGGGTCAGCACGTTTCAACCTGTGACCGCCGGCCTCAAGTCCGTAAGATGCCCTTCCCGCCGGGAAACGGGCCGGATGACCCCGCGGGAGTTTCCGGACTCCTTCTGTAACCTTCACCCCGAAATCGCCGTGCGCGGCGGAGCCAATGAGCGGGTCTTCTTTGCCTGCCGGGTCACCTGTGACGAAGCCATGCAGTTGAGGCTGCTGCTGGGATACGACGGCCCGGTCAAGGCCTGGGTGGATGGCAAGGCGGTGGCGACCGACCCCAAGGGAACCAATCCCGCGAATCCGGAGCAGATCAAGGCTGCGTTCAATGCGTCCAAAGGCCATCACGAGATCGTGGTTGCGCTGGATACCAACAAAGGGGCGGCGTGGGGTATCTTCCTCCAGCTCGAGCGCCGCGATGTGGCGAAGCCAAAACTCAAGCAGGGGCCGGGCGCCTACAGCATGCCGGTCCTGCTGGGGTAACGGCGTGGAGCCTGCTGGCGGTCAGTCCGCCAGCCAGCGGGATAGGTTGGCCTTGACGAAGTCGTCATCGTTCAAGTGCGGATAGGCGGCATAGACCCGGTCGATTTCCGCCGCCTGTCCCGGAGAAAGCCGTTCATGCGGATTCAGGCACCAGGTTCCGGGCATGAGTCCCTGCCGCCGCAGGACTTCGTGAATACCGGGGATGCAACCCGCAAAGCGGTTGGCCGCATCAAAGAACACGGCATTGGTATCGGTAACTTCAATGGCGCGGGTCAGGAGGGCGGCGGGAACCGTCCCGCCCGCCTGGATGCAGGCATGACACTCCGCCAGCAGTGACACGGCCTTGCGGGTCCACACTGCCCAATGCCCCAGCAAACCGCCAACGATGCGCACCTCGCGCGGCCCTGACGATGTCCGGATCCGGTAGAGCGTCAGAAGATCGACCACGATGTTGTCGTCATTACCGGTGTAGAGGACAATCTCCTTTTCCCGCCCGGCCTCGCAGACCGCCCGCACCACATCGAGGGTCTGGTACCGGTTGAAGGGCGCGATCTTGATGGCCAGGACGTTTGGAATTTCCGCGAAACGCCGCCAGAATTCGAACGGCAGGGGGCGCCCCCCGACCGAACTCTGGAGGTAGAATCCGATCACCGGCATGACGCCGGCGACGGCACGGCAGTGGTCAATCAAGGCGGGAATGTCGGCGTCTTTCATGGCGGCCAGGCTGAGCAGGCAGGCATGGTAACCGGTTGAGCGGGCGAAGGCGGCCTCCTTGACGGCCTGTGCGGTGGGGCCGCACACTCCGGCGATTTTGAGGATGCCCGTGCCGCGCCGGGCGCAGGCGGCATCGAGGGTCTCCGAGGCAAGGGCCAGCACAGGCTCGAACAGCCCGATGTCCGGATCGCGGATTTCAAACTGGGTGCTGTGCACGCCCACGGCGAGGCCGCAAGCCCCGGCGTCAACATAGTACCGGGTCAGTGCGCGCTGATGCCGCTCCGAAAGCTTGCGGTTTTCGTTGAGCGCCAGGGGTTGCGCAGGGATCACGCCGCCCTGCCTGAAGGTAGCCAGAATGTCTGAAGGTATGGAGGTGATGCTCATGAAGGGAACTCCCGGTTCAGTATTTTCCATCCGAAACTTCGAAATGCGTCGGCTTGCCCAGGGAACGCCCGCCGTGTTTGATCCACTCGGCGGTCCAGCGGATAACCTGCGCCAGCGGGACGCGCGGCGGGCCGAAAAGCCGAAGGGCACGGGCGGCCTTGTTCAGGTACGCGACGGAACCCGGCTCGCCCGAGAACATGACGGGTTTGCCCAGCAGGGACCCCATCAGGAGCGCGGTGTCGGTGGTCGAAACGGTTTCGGGGCCCGTGAGATTCAGGATGTCAGGGGGTGTGGCACAAAGGTCAAGCGCCAGCAGGGCCTGGTTGTTGGCATCTCCCTGCCAGATGCCGTTGAAGCGATCAACCGTGCGGGGCACGGGCCGGCCTTCCCAGATCGCCGTGGCCAGGTCATGAAGGACTCCATACCGTAGATCGAGCGCATAGTTCAACCGGATCAGGCAGACCGGGATGCCGTGCCGCTTGCTGAAATACTCGAACACGCGTTCCCGGCCCAGGCACGATTGCGCGTATTCACCCACGGGTTCCAGGCGGTCCGTTTCCACGCAGCCGCTGTGTTCCCGCGGAATGAGCGGGTAGACACAGCCTGTGGAAAAGGCCACGATCCGGCTCCCGGTGAAATGCGCGCAGACATTCGCCGGAACCAGGGTGTTCATGGCCCAGGTCAGATCCTCTTCACCGTCGGTGCCAAATTTCCGGCCCGCCATGAAAATCACGTTGGCAACGTGCGGCAGGGCGCTTACCGCGTCGCGGTCGAGAAGGTCGCACCGCAGCGGGATGATCCCCTGCGACTCCAGGGCCGCCGGGGCGGCGGCATCGGAAAAGCGGCTGACACCGTAGACCTTCCGGGGCACACCCGATTCGCGGATGGCATTGACCGCGGCGGCGCCAAGGGTCAGCCCCATCTTGCCGGCGATGCCCAGAATGGCGATATCGCCCTCCAGCCGCCGCATTAATTCAACCAGTTCCGGGTAGGGCCGGGCCATGAACTGATCCAGATCCTGCTCGGTATGGATAACATCCGGCATGTTCATTACAGGCTTCATTCCGCTTCTCCTTGACTAACGCCAGCGATATGTTTCTGTATGGTTTTTTCTCAGGTGATGCAAGGTCTGAATTTCAGATAGGATGAACTCATGGGTGAGGGAAAGACAACGGAATCAGTGGCGGAATGGCTGGGGCGCCTGGTCGCCTGTCCCTCGGTAAATCCCGGTCTTCATCCGTACCAAGGGCCGGAGTTCGGCGAGCGCAGGCTGGCGGATCTCCTGGAGTCCGAGTTGCGCGCCTGGGGAGCGCGAATCAGCCGGGATGAATTTGCTCCCGGCCGGTTCAACCTTGTGGCGACATGGACCGGAAAGGACACGGGGCGAGCGCTTCTGCTTGACGCCCACATGGATACCGTGGGTGTCCAGGGGATGACGATTCCACCCTTTGAGCCGCACATCAAGTCGGGCCGCCTGTACGGTCGTGGAGCGTGCGACACCAAAGGGCCGATGGCGGCCATGCTGCATGCTCTCCGGCGAATTCTGGATGAGGATGGACAGCTGCCGGTCACCGTGCACTTCGCAGCCACGGGGGATGAGGAAAGTGGCGCCACGGGGGCGGCCCGGTTGATGGCATCGGAATTGCCCGTTGACGCCGCGATCGTGGCCGAGCCCACCGAGATGAAGGTGGTCTATGCACACAAGGGCGCCTGCCGGTTCCGGTTGAGTTTTGCCGGGCGGGCGGCACACAGCAGTGTGCCCGCGCTGGGCGTGAATGCGGTTGAGGCGGCGGCCGAATGGGTGTCTTCCATTCGCCGTGATTTCCTGCGGCAACTGGAATATCAGCAGCACCCCGAGCTGGGGGCCGCCACAGTGACAACGACCACCTTCCACGGCGGGACCCTGGTCAACATCATTCCCGAAGGAAGCCAGATCGAGGTTGATTGCCGTTGCCTGCCGGGCGAGCGCAAGGCTTGCCTGCAAACGGCCATGGATCAGGTGACAGCCTGTATGATACCCGCCTGGCCGGGTTTGAAGGTTCGTAGCGAAATCTTCCAGTGGTATCCTGCGCTTGCGGGAAGCGCGTCCGACTCCTTCGTGTCCCGGATGGCAGATGCCTGCCGCCGGGAACTGGGAGTCTGTGAACAGGGAACCGCGCCTTATGCCACCAATGGCGGATTTTACAGTCAGCGCGGCATTCCCTGTATCGTGTTCGGGCCCGGGTCGGTCGCCCAGGCGCATACCGCCGACGAGTTCATCGAGCTGGAGGCCGTGGAGCGCGCCGTGGGAGTCTACGCCCGGATGATCCGCGCCTTCGGCGGCAGCAGATGTGCCTGAGCGGACACCGGACGAGACTTCAGATCCCAGCCAGCCTGCAGATCTGCCCCGCGAGGCCGGCGGCACAAAAGGCCGCCACCACCGCACCCAGGACATCCATGGTGTAATGGGCGCGCAGGACGATCACCGTGAGGCCTTCCAGAGTGGCCACAATTCCCGCGGCCACCCCGATCTCTGCGGGAAACGCATGGGCGATTTCGATAGCCCCCAGCACCGCAATGGCCGTGTGACCGGAGATGAAGAAATCATTCGAGACCCCGTAGGTCACCAGCAGGGACGGGAATCCCGGATTACGCCAGATCATCCCCGGCGGCACCGGTAGCGCGCAAAGCGCCTGGCACACCTGACGGAAGGCGAAGAGGATCAGCAGGGCGATGAACGGCCGCAACGTGGCCCCCAGAAGTCCAGTGCCAATGAGGTAAATCGCGAACAGGTCGATAAAGGCGGAACTGATGATCAGGATGGCATTGGTTGTCTTCTCATGCCCCTGCAGCCACCGGTTCCAGGGGGCTGACAGATCATGGAGCAGGTCGCCGATCTGCCCGTCCTTGCAGGAGCGACCCCCGATCAGCGATTGCGTCAGGAACCAGAGTCCGAGGCTCACGACGACGAGCAGCAGCCGGGTCGTCAAGCGCCCGCACCCCGAACAGAACAACGCCCCGGCCTGCCCCTGCTCCTGTCGCGCCACCAGCAGCACCAATCCAACCAGGACCACAAACAACACCCCGGCCAACACCCAGCGCCCCGCCTTTGCTCCTGTCATTTCAGCCTCCTCAAGGCATTTGATCGACTTGAAACCGGTCTGCCGTGTGAAAGTAGAGCAAATTGCCCGATATCAGGCAAGAGCTGGGAATGGGTGATGATCCCAAAGGGCGGAACCAGAAGCTTATTAGGCAGCCACAAACCGCCGGTCATCCGCCAACCTCTTGACCTCGACAGGGCCGAAGGATTAAGGTTCGTTGCATGGGTCAAAACTCATGATTCTCAGGAACAGAGAGGAATATTCGAGATGTTTTCAAAAGAACGTGTCCTGTCCGCCGTCGAGTTCAGGCGTCCATGCACTCTGGCCGCAGCTTCCGCTCTTTGACCAGCGTGGCCTGTCGCGCCGCTGCCGGAGCCTTGGCATGGCGGTGCAGCTCCATCCCGACCGCGGCGATCTCATGCAGCGCGGCACGCCGCAAGATGTCCGGTCCTACATCCCCAGGCTGCTGGACAACTTCGACACCGCTTCAGGCGGTTCGTGGCTGTACCTGGAGATTGACCCCGGCTTCAAGTGGGAAAACATTCAAGCCTTGTTCGAGTGCGCCATGAACCTGCGCGGCGGCGGCAAGCAGTCCTCTGCGGACAGGAGCGGCGCATGATATCGCACACATCCCTTCAGCGTGAACGCTTCGCCTGCACTCTGGCCCATAAGGCGCCGGACCGCATGCCGATGGATTTGGCTTCCACCGACATGACCGGCATCGACGGCGGACTGCGCCGCCTGGCACCGCTGCTCGGCATCAAGCCCGCCGCCTTGGACTCCGATACAGACGAGGCGGTGTTGCAGGCGCTTGACATCGACCTCCGCGGCGTCGGAGGCATTCTCCAGCCTGACAGCAAGTTGGCGCGTCAGGTGTCCGAAACCGAGATGATCGACATGTGGGGCATCGGCTATCGCGCGGGGCGAGCGGGACAAGCAAGCTGAAAATGGCAGCGGGGACAGACCCGAATGGCGCTCCATTTTAGCCAAAAACACGTCTATTTCTTAGGAAACTCAGCATTTCAGTCCAACGGTTGGACTGGTGCGCCGATGCCTTAGGCCGCCTGATGGGAGCGCACAAGGTGCAGACCCGCCACCTTCATCACCTTCTCGTTGCCGACGATGTTGATGGCGGCGTCGAGACGGCTCAATGCCTCCGGCGGCATCCCCGGGATCTTTCCCGCCTTCTGGCGCAAACTGTGTAGGGAGGACAGGAAAACCGCGGCGCGATCCTTGGCAGACTTAAACGGCCGGTCTATCTGGATTTACGAAGGGTTCCATAGGGGGACGCGGTTTCAGCCACGCGATGCCCGGTCCGCGGGGAGTCGATCTCAAACACGACGTGGACGTGGGCGTGCAAGGCCTTGGCCACGCGGCGCAACAT
>CAYOQM010000066.1:9263-12251 GCA_964406065.1 uncultured Verrucomicrobiota bacterium | reverse complement strand
GCTTTGATGTCAGGGCGTCGAAGAACTCTCCCACCATTTGAGAAACGGATTTGCCCCGTCGGGTTGCTTCCGCCTTGGCGGTCTGAACCAGTTGCACATCCATCCGCAATGTAAGTTTTGTATTCATGCCGTACACGTTACTACAGTATGTACGTCACGTCAATTGTGTCTTCTGCGAACGTTCCGGCTCAGATTCGGCGAGCTGTCGGAGACCAAGCGCTCTGCGGCCGCCTGGTTCGCATTCGTTTTCATCTTGAGTTTGTCGACTGCACGATCCAGTGACGCTTGAAGTTCCGCGAAACCCACAACATGTCCGTGTTCAAATCCGTTCGTCTGGGCTGTCCAGAATATCTGGTTTGTCTGGCAGGCTGGATGCATCAGATATCGCGGAAAGACGTGGATTCCAGGTGCCAGACCATCCCGATACGCCATCGCTGGAAACGTTATCAAGTTGAAATCTCCGGAGAGAGTTTGGCTTTCACCCGTCCCTTGCCTCATTCTCCGCGATGACCACCTCGACGGGACGTCCCCCGAAAGTGGTCTTGTTGAGTGCCGTCACAATGCGGCGGGCATCCGGCTTCAGCATTTCAAAGAACGTGACATGCTCGGTGATGTGGATGCGGCCGACCGGCGACAGCGGTCCGGGCGTCGCACGATTGATCAGCGCCATCAGGTCGGGCGGCGTCAGGGAGTTGCGGCGTCCCAAATTAATCCTTAACCGCGCCATGGCCGCATCACCCCGCTCCCTGGCATATCCGCTCCGGCGCCCTCCCTCCTCACGGTCTGGCCTGCCGGTCGGTTCTGGGCGGCGGTCGAATCGAGAACGCGAATCGCGCCGGTCGCCCCGGACGAACCGCTCGCCAGCCCCTTGCCCGGTGGGGGCGTTCAGATCAGGGGCATCCTTGTAATAGGTCAGAAGCCGGTCGAAATCCTTGAGCACGAACTTCTTGATCACGTCATCGCGGGAGAGTTCCCCAAGCTGTTCGTTGATTTTCAGCATATAGGAATCCAGCCGCCCGTCACTCACTTCCACCGCCTTCACCGTCTTCAGGAAGGCGGCCAACCGGACCTCGCAAACATCCTGGGCGGAGGGAAGGCGCTTGTGCATGAAGGGCTTCTTCAAAATCCGCTCGATGACCCGGAGCCGGGGTTCCTCGCGGTAATGAATCAGGACAATGGAGGTTCCTTCCCGACCTGCCCGGCCGGTGCGGCCGCTGCGGTGGGTGTAGAGTTCCGCCTCGTCGGGAAGGTTGTAATGGATCACATGGGTCAGTTCGTTGACATCCAGCCCACGCGCAGCCACATCGGTGGCAACCAGGAGTTGCAGGGCACGACCCCTGAAGGCATTCATCACCTCACCCCGCTGGTCCTGGCTCATGTCGCCGTGGAGCGCGTCCGCATGATAGCCGTCCTTGTTCAGGTGGTTGGCCACCTCCTGCGTTTCGAGGCGGGTCCGGCAGAAGATGATGGCATAAAGGTCGGGGGTCGCATCGATGAGCCGCTTCAGGGCCGCATACCGGTCCTTGGCGTGAACCTTGTAACATTCATGCCGAAGGGTGTCCGATCCCGCATTGCGCTTCCCGAGCACGATTTCCTCAGGGTTCTCCATGTACTTCCCGGCCATGGCGGCAACCTGCCGGGGCATCGTCGCCGAGAACAACAGGGTCCGGGCGGAATCCGGCACGGCCCCGAGAATGGCCTCCATTTCCTCCTGGAACCCCATGTTCATCATCTCATCGGCCTCATCGAGCACAACCCAGCCGACGCTTGAGAGATCTGCCTTCCCGCGCCGCAACACATCGTGGAGCCGCCCCGGGGTGGCAACAATGATGTGGGCGCCCCGCCGCAATTCCCGGATCTGATCCCCGAGGGACGCCCCGCCGTACACGGCCAGACCCCGGATTCCGGGCAGGTGCTTCGCGTAGCACTCCAGATCGCGCGTGATCTGAAGGCACAGTTCGCGGGTGGGACAGAGAATCAGCGCCTGGGTCCGGGAACGGGTCGCATCCACCAACTGGAGAAGCGGCAGTCCGTAGGCCGCCGTCTTGCCGGTTCCCGTCTGCGCCAGGGCAATCAGGTCACGGGTGCTGTTCAGGAAAATCGGGATCACCTTTTCCTGAACGGGCGTGGGAACTTCAAAGCCCAGTTCGTGAATGGCTTTGAGGAGGGGGGGCGTCAGCCCGATGGCCGTAAATTCTTTCATGGTAGCCTTTCGTATTGCCGCCGTTCAGGAGTGGACAGCGCGAACCCAGTCATGTGGGGCGTCAATCCTTCACCTTGGTAATCAAGGCGGGGGGTTGCGGGGGTTTCTTGGCTTCCGTCCGGGCCACCGAAGTCACAGGGCAGCAACAACAGGGATCCGTATTTTCGCCTGAAGAAATTGATCGCGGGGGTGCGGGAGGCGCAGGACGATTCGCTGGAGGCGGCACAAAACCGGGCTCATCCGACCCGTCGCCCGAGGCCAGCGCCGTCCCCATGCACAATGTTGCGGCCAGCGCGGGAATCGCGAAAACCGACCGATTCAGATTTGAACTCTTCATCACTGCATCCTTTCCGTCATAGGATCACCCGCTTTCACAAAATCTTCAAGTTATTTCACGCCGTTGTCACGCCGTCCCCTTTCCCAAACTTGTCCAACCCAGGGAGACTGCCCGGCCAACATTCCCCATCCGCATCATAGGACTGCAGGACATCGCTCCGGGTATATCTCCGGAACAGGACATGGCTTGAAGCCGGATAATATGGCAACACGTCGGAATAGCCCGGCACGAGCACCTGGATCACCGGAAATCCAATCTTGGGGTCAGTAAAGTCGATCACGAAACAGTCCTTGCCCAGTTCCCGGATGAGTCCCTTCGCCCTCTCGATATCATCCAGGCAGTCCTCGTAGTTCTCCCCCTTCCGGAACGGGACCCTATCACCCCGCTTCAGGTACTCCGCCGTCTCCTCCGTGTACTGCAGTTTGCGTGAGGTCAAGGGCTCGTCGTA
>CAYOQM010000066.1:6807-9253 GCA_964406065.1 uncultured Verrucomicrobiota bacterium | reverse complement strand
GGCACAAACCCGAACATGAAGGCGGACAGATAATTGTCCCCGCCTTCCGGGATACATTTCAGGCTCCGCAGATCATGCTTCAGAACCCGTTCCTGGTCCTGTTTCTCCCCGGTGATGAACTCGTCCAACAGGCGGCCCTGCGTGTATTCGGTGAACACCCGGATCAGCGCCTCCTCCAGGTTGAACGAGGCCCCGACCTTGAAGAAGTGATGGAACTGGAAATTCAAGGGGATACTCGGATCCAGGAAATACGCCCCGACACAGGGCATGACCCCGCCGAAGGAGAGGTCCTTCAGCGTGATCTCGATGCCTTTGCTCCCGAGAAACTCCATCTGTTCGCGAATCACAGGATGCGTAACGGTGGCGGGATCAATCGTGGGCATGACCAGTTTCTGCCTCAGAACCGTGATCTGCACCCGGCGCTCGAAAATCTCGTTGGCGGCATGGACAATGGCCTCTTCGGGCCGGTTCCCGGCCGCCAGTCCGTTCGGCCCCCCGATCTGCCGCACATACTCGATGGGAATCTTGACAGTCCTGCCCGTCATCAGCGACTGACCGTCCACCCAGTACATGGCGGCATCGGATTGCCTGATCCGTTCAACCGCCTCTTCCGTGACGGCAACATGCGAAATCCAGTCCTCGATCCCCACCGCATCGGGAAGGGTCTTCTGGTGGCCCACCGTGTATCCCGGCAGTTGCGTGATATCCATGGCTGCCACCCACTCCGCGCATTCCGCGAGCGCTCCCGCCTTGGCCTGCAGGGCGGAAATGCCCTTCCCCATGGAACGGAACCCGAGATCGTCAATGAACAAGGCGGACCAGAAGAGATGGTCGGACACCTTCGTCTCATAAAGCCGGTAATCGTGCCGCGCACCGAGGGCCGCCTCCAGCCTGGCCACGGTATCCTGAAGCCTGACACACCGCCCGAATTCGATCTTCCTGCAACGCTCCAGCTTCATGTCTGTGTCCTATTGTCGTCCAAGGTATTCAGCAATCTCCCTGCCGGCCGTCATGCCCTCCGCCACACACTGCACCACCGAGGCGCCGCCATTGATCACACCCCCCCCTGCGAAAACCCCGGGCACACCGCAGGAGAAGGAGCCGGGGGCCGAGGTCTTCAGCAGTCCCCGCCCCGTGAACATGCCGGCCCCCAGGGCCGCCACAAGCCCCGCCTCCGCTTCCAGTCCCATCGCCTCAATAACCAGCCCGGCTTTCAGCACGGTCTCACAACCCGGACCGCCGCCCCGCTCGAATCTCACCTTCAACCCGGTCATCCGGCCGCGGTCATCCACCTGATATCCCAACGGACGGGTCGCCATCATGAATTGCACCCCTCTTGTCCTGAACCAGGAGTCAGGCATATGCCAATGCATGTCCGACAGCATGCCCGCGTAAACAAGGGTCAGCTCAACCGCTCCCAACTCCAGGGCCACCACGGCGCTGTCCATCGCGCAATCGCCCCCCGCCAGGACAATCACCTGTTCCGGGACAGTTGTCCACTCTCCGGCTCGCGCCTGTTTGAGGAACGTCACGGCATCCACCACACCCTCCGCATGGCCGAGCGAATGCCCGCCCCAGACCCCTGTGGCCAGGAACACCGCGTCGTACCCGGCCCGGAGTTCCTCCAGGGTCAGGCCCGCTCCCAGTTCCTTCCCGAATTTCAAGGTCAGGCGCCCCGCCCGCAGGGCGGGGTAAATCACCGACATCATCTCGTCGCATGCGCCGGAGAAGCGGTTTGCCGGAATGAGGTGTTCGGGCGTGCCCCCCAGGCGGGCGGCACGGTCATATACAACGACGCGATGCCCCCGTTCAATGAGCGTCACCGCACAGGCCATCCCCGCGGAACCGCCGCCTATGACCGCGACCCTCCTGCCGTTGTCCGGCGCGGCCACGCCGACTCCGGCAAGCCCTCGCTGGCGAGCCATCCAGGCAACCGCATATTGAATATCATGAATGGGAATCGGGTTCCCTTCCAGGGTATTCAGCACACATCGCCCTTCGCAGTATTGTCCTGCCGGGCACAGGCGGGAGCATAATTCCGGAAACACATTCGCGCGGCGGAGAATGGCATAGGACGCCTCCGTGTCATCCTCCGCAAAGGCCTTGAGAAAGGCGGGTACATCGATCCTGGCCGGGCAGGCGGCCCGGCAGGGAGCAGGCTCACAGGCCCGGCACCGCCCCGCCTCCTCGCGAAGGTGGTCCACCGCAAACTGTCGCTGATGCCGGTATTCCCCGCCATAAGACTCGCTGTCCATGACCGGACATCCCGTTCTCCCGCCATCCTTGATCAACTGCATGCAGGCGGAGCAATCGAGGCAACACGTGTCGGGATCCAGCCGCCCGGTCCGCCACAGGTCTCCCGCCAATTCAGGATAGGCCAGCGCCGCGCGCCCGACCCCGATCAACGAGACCCCCCCGTGCCGCACCGCGCCGGCGGCGACCTCAG
>CAYOQM010000066.1:3120-6797 GCA_964406065.1 uncultured Verrucomicrobiota bacterium | reverse complement strand
GCCGTTGATCCAGAGTTGCTCGAAATACCAATTGCCGGCGGCGACCTCAGGCAGAAACTGCCGGAACCAACTGTATCCCCCGCCCAGGACGGGCATTGCCGGGAGCGCCTTCCGGATGGCTCGCGTCACATCCATCAGGCGTGCAAAGCGCACGATGTGCGGCAGCGCCATGTCCGGGGCTGCGCCTGCTCCGAAGGCAAGCACTTCGGAAACATTAAGCACCTGGATCCCCGCCTCATGGAGGCTCCCCGCCAGCGCAACGGCCTCCCCGTCGCCGGGAAACGAGACGCGCGAAGCCAGTACGACATCGGGAAGCGCCCGGCGCAGTTTTCCGGTAACTTCAAGAAGAAACCGGCCTCTGTTCTCCCGCGCTCCACCGTAACGACCCGGCCGGGTGAAGGCGCCCAGGAGTCCGGCGCACAGGTCTCCATGACACGCCTTCACATCGAGTCCGTCGAATCCCGCTTCAGCGGCCAGGCACCCCGCCTCCACGAAGGCATCCTGAAGCCGGTCCAGTTCATCATCCGCCAGCGCCTGCCCCTCCGCCCCCCGCCCCGCGCGGGATAACTGGAGGAAAACGATGATGTCTCGGCCCCACCGATTCCGGGCGGCCTGCTTGATATCGCTAACCAGACCTGCAAACGTGCCGACGTTCCGCCGGGTTATCCCTAATTGCCGGGGATGGGAACGGCCCGGGCCGTCCACGGCGGTGGCCTCCATCCAGATCAGTCCGAACCCGCCTTCCGCATAGCGGCGATAGCGCCGGAACGTCCACTCGCCGGGTGCTCCGTCCGCCGTGGCGTCATGTCCCTCCATAGGTTGTACGCACAGCCGGTTGGGAATCGTGACGACGCCGGCGGCAACCGGCTCCCCGAGGACCGCCGTGTCGGAGGCCACCGGCAGCTCCACATTCAGCCTCCGGGCTTCCCGAACGAGCCCGTCCAGTGTCGAGATTTGAAAGGCTTCAGGGCGAGGCAGGTTCATGAAGTTTCCCCACGGTGGCAAGATAGATGACGAATTCATCCGTTCCATCGAGTCCTATCAGGGCGTCCAGGCGCGTCTGGTCATACCCGAGAAGCGCGCAGGCACCGCCCCCGACCGAACCGGCGGCAAGATACAGGTTCTCACACACATGCCCGGCGTCGATCGCCACGATCTTGGCCGCGATACAGCCATAATGCCATTCGGTCCGGTACGGAATGGCTGCCCAGACGAACACCACCGCCGCGTTTCCCGTGAAGTCCTGCCCGTAACAGGCCCGGGGCAACTGCTTGGCCAGCCCGGCATCCTCGCGGAGTACCAGCAACTGGTGTTCGACGGGCAGGTACCGGTAGAGCCCCGGAGCCACGCCCTTGACGCGGCTGACGATCAGGTAGGTTTCAAAGGGATGCCGCGCACCGCCGGACGGCACCGTGCGGAACTGCGCCAAGACCTTTCCCTTCCCATCGCGCTCCAGCCTTGAAATCCCCTGGGACGCCCAGAGCAGATAGCTCAGTTCCTCGAGCGTGAACGCGTCCTTGGAATAGTCGCGGCGGCTACGCCGGTCCCGGATCACCTCGCCCACCTTTTTTTCAGGCAAGGTGAACGCCTCAGGCTTGACCAGGTCGATCCGCCTGGCATTTTCCGGGAAAGGCTTCTCCACCGGAGGCGCCTCCATTCCCCGGCTGTCATCGGTATCCTTCCGCCAGTCATGCTGATACCCGCGCAGGAATACCCGGCGCTGGCCCACCGACATCTCGCCCAGGTCCAGGATTCTTTCCGGCGCGGGAAGTGGCGCGGCGAAGGCGGCGAGGCCCAGCGGGGCCAGGCACAATCCGATCACGGCACGGCGCACCGGCCAATTGACTCCCGGCCCCCTCATTTCTTTTTCGCCGGCTCATACGTCTCGGCGCCGGGCTCCTTGATTTCAGCAAGCAGCCGCTGGACAATATCGTTGGGCTTGAGCCCCTCCGAATCAGCGGCGAAATTGGTCAGGATTCGATGCCGGAGTACCGGCAGGGCGGCGCTGCGGATATCATTGCAACTCACATGGATCCGGCCCTCCAGAACGGCGCGGGCCTTGGCGGCCAGCACCAGGAACTGCCCGGCGCGCGGCCCGGCTCCAGTGGACACGTATTTCCTGATGAACTCGGGAGCCTCCGGCTCGGTGGGGCGCGTGGCCCGGACCAGGTTGATCACGTAACCAATGACATGATCGGAGACTGGTATCTTGCGGACCACTTCCTGGAGGTGGATCACCGCCTGCTTGTCGATCACCACCCGGGGTTCGGCGCCCGCCGCCACGGTGGTGCGGGCAATGATCTCCATTTCCTCCTCGCGCTTCGGGTAATCCACGAAGATATTGAACATGAAGCGGTCCAACTGGGCTTCGGGAAGCGGATAGGTGCCTTCCTGCTCAATGGGATTCTGCGTGGCGAGCACGAAGAACGGCTTGTCGAGCAGGTAGATCTCCTTGCCCACACTGACCTGCTTTTCCTGCATGGCCTCCAGCAGGGCGGCCTGGGTCTTCGGCGGCGTGCGGTTGATTTCATCCGCCAGCAGCAGGTTGCAGAAGATGGGGCCCTGCATGAACCGGAATTCCTTCTGCTGGGTCACGCGGTCGGTCTCCAGCACCTCAGTTCCGGTGATGTCGGACGGCATCAGGTCAGGCGTGAACTGGATGCGCTTGAATTTCATATCCAGCACTTTGGAGATGGTGCTGACGGTCAGGGTCTTTGCCAATCCCGGCAACCCGATCAGCAGCGCATGTCCGCCCGCGATGATGCACATGAGGATCTGGTTGAGCACCTACTCCTGGCCGATGATCACCTTGCTCACCTCGTTACGGATGGCATCCATGGACTCGCGCATCCTCGACACCAGCGCCACGTCGTCCGGAGTGGCCGCCGCCGCGCCCGGGAGGGAGGCGGCCGGGACGGCTCCTCCATCCACCTTGAACATGAACACCGTGTCGCCAATGCACACGACATCGCCATGCTTCATCACCGCCGTGGTCACGGGGTTGCCGTTCAAGACCGTTCCGTTGGCGCTCTCCAGATCGGCAAGCTTCCAGACCCCCTGGCTGCATGAGAGTTTTGCATGATGCCGCGACACCTTGAAATCGTCCAGCGGAAGATGGCACTCCTTGTCCCGCCCGATAAGCAGGGCCCCATCTTTGAGTTCCAGTTCTTTCCCCTTATGTTCCCCACCGGTCACTACGATCGTCGCCATCATGTCCTCCCATTCACCGTTCCGCACGGGATGTTTCTATTTGCCCAGTTCCAGCATGCCCAAATCCCTGACCTGATCCGTCACCCTGATTTTCGCCAACAGCCCCTCCAGGTGATGGAGGGGATTCATCTGCGCCGCCTCGACGGTCACCGGATAGAGGTCGCGTTTCTGCACCACCTGCCATCCCGGTCCGACATCCTTCAACCAGATCAGCTTGAATGTCCGGCGATAGCCTTTCAGTTTGGAGTAGTCCTGGTCGTCCGTCTCTCGGTCCCGGTACAGGGTCACCACGCAGCGGGCGGCATTCCCCCTTCCCGTGGCGCCGGCCATCCGGTGGATAACCTTCCTCGTGAAGAAGGGGTCCGAGGCCGTCACGATGGCCGTGATCTTCTCGCGGTCGGCCTCCGTGAGCGTGTTCTCCCCGCGGGTCAACTGGAGGCCCTCGAAGAATTCGTCCGCATATACCA
>CAYOQM010000066.1:0-3110 GCA_964406065.1 uncultured Verrucomicrobiota bacterium | reverse complement strand
TCCGGTTCCGTGATCTTCGCCTCGTAGACCCGCTCGGGCGTATCCGGCGGAATCGCCAGCACCGTCGCGAGAGGCTTCGCCGGACGGGCGATGGTTCCCTTGATTCCGCCCGGGGCCGCGGGATCAGGAGGCGTATAGAGCCGGTGGCGCGCCACGGAACTGCCTTCCCCGCCGAACGGATCAGCCGCCAGGCCGGCTATGGCCGCCGCCATCAGCATCACGCCGCATCCGACGCCATTCATGCGATTCTGTCCCGGTCTCATCCGTCTCATTCCCCGCTCCCGCTCTTGATCCGCTTCCCGCTCTCCTTCTCGAACTTCGCCACCTCGGTCTCCGGCTCATTCATGCCGCGCATGCAGGCGGCCACCATCCTGAGCGCCTCGGGCAGGAAGTTGGAGGTGTCAACCTGGTCGCAATACGCGCCCAGCAGCACGCGGGCCCTCTTGAAGTCCTTCAGCGCGAGGTACAACTTCCCTTCCCTGAGAAGAAAGTCGCCGGTGATCTTGCTGAGCGGCGAAACCCGCTCCCACTCCCGCAGGGCCCGCATGGCTTCGAGGTAAAACCCCTGGTCGATGAGCGTGGCGACCGTCTCCGACATTGCCACGTCCCGGATGGCCCCCAGTTTCCAGTCCGCCACATCCGCCGGCGGTCCGGGATCCTTCTTCGCGCTGGATCCCGCCTTCCTGGGCGCCTTCTGCCTGGCGAATTCGGTCAACTTGACCGGGCCTGACCATTCTTTCAGGCGGGGTTTCCTCGAGGCCTCCGGCCCCGCACCATGCCTGGAACGGCCCTGCACATCCCCGAAGTACTGCGTGGCTTCATTAAGGTGCCTGGACAGGAATTCCAGGTCTCCCATCCTGATCCGCGCCCATTCGCCGATTTCACCGTAGCCCGACAGCAACGGTGTGATCCCCTCGCGGGCCGCCTTCAGGTCGCCGAGGTAATACATCAGGATCTCGGCGCGCTTCAACTGCAGTTCCGCCGCGCGCCCCGGATTCGGGGCCGCCTGGCTGAACCGCGCCGCCCATTCCAGCGCCGAGACGGGATCGCGCGTGGCCCGTGAAAACAGAAACAGATCCTCCAGCAGTGCCTTCCGGTCCGTGTCCAGTTTCCTGGTGAAGGCCTCCCACCGGTTGGTCACGATGTAGTCAAGCAGTGGATCGCCTGCCTGGATATCGAGCACGCGGAAGAAGTTGTTCCACATGGCGCTTCCCCATTGTGCCACGGGATCAGCCTTTTCGGGATAGGCCATGAGCATGCCGAGGGAGGTTTGCCGGAACGCGGCGCGGGTCGCCGGGTTATTGACGCTGCTGGGCGCGTTCGCCACAGCCAGAAATGGCGCCGTGGCTTCCGATCGCTTTCCCTCCGCCTCCGCGGCGAGCGTCACCCATTGATCCGCGTTCCCCGTGAAAAGCCAGGTTACCCGGTCTCCCGCAACCTCCGCGCCGGACATGCTTCCAAAACGCCAGGTGTAGCGCGTTGCGGCCGGATTCCCTTTCGTACCGGCCCGGAGGGTGTACTGCAGCAGCGGATCCTCGCCGCCGAACCAGAATGTATTGACGCACTCAGCCGCGAACCACGCCACCGGCCCGCCATCGCGGGACTGGATCTCCCGGATCTCGCCACGACCGGACTCGACCACCTCGCCGGGCTTGACCTGGCGCGACTCGAACATCGGGGTGCCGGAGTACCGCAGGTCGCCGGACCGCTTTCCGCCAAGCTCCCCCGGCGGGGTCTTGGGCGTGCGCCAGGTCAGCATCATCGGTCCGACGTCGCCGCGGGTTGTGTTGTAGCCGTAGAGTTCCACACGGTGCAGTCCGGCGGTCAGCGCCACATGGCTGCCCACGCCTCCCCGTTTCTCGTTAAGTTTGAACGTGTGGACAAACTGTCCATCGATGGCAACCTCCATCTGGCCCGCCCGGCTGATCGGCGCCACCCAGGTTGAGCCCGGATCCGAGACATCCACATAGGCCAGCATATACAGGGCTGAAGAGCCCGACCGGCCAAACGAGTTGTCGGTCATGGCCAGGGTGATCGCCTCGCCGCCCCAGTTGCCCGCGATCTTCCCCTGGTTGCGATACTGCACCTGTGCCGCGACCAATCCGAGGTCGTTCAGGTGCAAGGCCTCGTCACGCGACGCGGCCCCCGGCCGGGCGCACAGGATGGCGCTGGGAGTCAGGCCGGATTCGGGTGTCCACAGCCCTGCCTTTTCGGCGCCTGTCACATAGAGGGTCACCTGCTTCCCCTTGGCGGGGGACTCAAACACCAGAGCAGCCCCCGTGGCATGGTTATACCAGAGGATCCCGCTCTTCAGGGCATTCCCCTCCTCATCAAAGACCTGCGGAACCGGAGCCGGACCGGGAAGGATTCCGCCATCGGGAATCGTGATGAAGTACCCGGCGCTGGCGTGCGAGGGGGCGCCCGTCAGGCCGATCAGGAAACGGACCGGCGCCTTCTTTACCGCCCACTCCCCGGACTCCGCCCGTGTGGCGCACGCCAGGCAAAGTCCCATCATCCCTATCCCTGCCATCCTTGTCAGTTGCATGCCCTGCCACCCTTACAATGATTCGTTCAACTTCATGTAGTATTCGGAGACGAGGTCCCGGTATTGGGGGGGAGCCTCATCCGGACTCTCCTCCATGATGTCGTCCAGCATGGAGGTCGAGGCCCGTCCGTCAAGCGCAACGGAACTTTCCCGGCCGAGTTCGGTCTTGGCGATCTTCAAGTCCGCCACCGCCTTGCGCCTCAACCCGGCAACCTGCCCGATCGGCGCGCCCTTCGAAATCGCGTCCGCCGCCTGGCGGATGTGATGGGCCGCGGACTTCAGCGAATCCGCTCGCAGCCCTTTCATCGAGGCCTGAATATACGCGCCATCGGCGCGCTTCGCCATCAGGCTCATGAAGTCCTCCGGGGAACCGGCCTCGGTTGAATCCATGCGGGTCTTGCCGCCACCCATGCCCATTCCATCCGCCTTGCCGCTACCGAGTTTTCCCCCGCCCGTGGCCTTGGTATCCGCCTGGCCGTCGGCCTTGACCTGCCCGGACTGCGTGGGATCCTGGGTCCGCCGCGCCTCCATATCCTTATCGCCCTTGCCGATGGTTCCCGAACCC
>CAYOQM010000065.1:0-12381 GCA_964406065.1 uncultured Verrucomicrobiota bacterium | reverse complement strand
GTCGCCGTTATCGTGATCCAACTCCCCTCCCATTCTGGATTCTGAATTCTGGCTCCTGAATTCCTTCCTTTCCTCCCCGCACCCCGGCCCCACCAAAGTCATTGCCAAAACTCAGAGGTTCGCCCGTCATGCGGTCTTGACCCGGAACGCGTTACGGGTTATGAAAGGCCGCAATCAGAGGTGCAGTATGATTGAAAAAGGAAAAACCTATCTCGTAATGGGCCTGCTTGACCCGCAGTCCCTTGCCTATTTCATTGGCAAGACGATTGAGAATTTCGGCGGGAAGGTCATCTATTCCGTCCAGAATGAAGTGGTCAAGAAACGCTATCTGGATCCCAGCAAACTCATTCCCCATACCGAGAAGGCCGCTCTTGATCTCCGGTTCTGCGATCTTTCCGACGAGGATCAGGTGCGCGCGCTGTTCGACGGCCTCGGCCCGCTGGCCGGCGTGGTGCATTCCGCCGCCTATGCCAACCCCAAGACCTGCATGGGCGCCGAATTCCACACCCGTTCGATGGCCGATGTCCTGAAATCGTACCAGATCAGTTGCGCCTCACTGGCAACGGTGACCGAGGCGGCGGCACCCCACATGAAGGACGGCGGATCCGTTGTGGCGCTGTCGTTCGACACCCGCCATGTCTATCCGCTCTACAACTGGATGGGGGTTCACAAGGCCGCACTGGAGGCCCTGGTCCGCGCCCTGGCGCGCCGGCATGGCCGCGACCTGATCCGCGTCAATGCCATCTCCTCCGGCCCCGTCACCACTATGGCCGCGAGCAAGATCCCCGATTTCGAGCACATCGGAAAATTGTGGGCGCAAACCGCACCCATCCCCTGGGATCCCATCCTCGACCGCCAGTCCGTGGCCCACGCCGCCGCTTTTCTGCTCAGTCCGCTCGCGACCAAAATCACCGGCCAAATCCTCGCCGTCGACGGTGGCGCCTCCATCATGGGCGGACCGCTGATGGACGACGAGAAGAGGCCGTCATAAAGGAAACGGCCCCCATGAAACACTCCAACCGGCATTTCTCCAACGTCAGCCTGACCGGAAAGTTCCATTTCCGCTACATGGGCCTGTGGGTGATCATCAGCATCGGACTCCTCATCGTGACCAACCTGCTGCTCCTGTTGCTGTCGGAGGAACATTGGCGCAGCCTCTACACGCTCGACACCTCGTTCCAGGAGGTCTACCTGGAGCAGCGCAACATGATGACCCTGGCGCTGGGACTGGCCACCCTCCTGTTTTCCGCCGCCATTGTTGTCCTGGCCAAAATGACGGCGCACCGGATCGCCGGCCCCTACATCAAGCTTCAACGCGTCTTTGAGTCCGTCCAACAGGGTCATTTCGACCAAACCCTGAAATTCCGGAACTACGACCACCTGGAGGATCTTGAGAAGGCATTCAACGAGATGATGGTTGTGATCCGGTCCCGAACCCAGGGAGAGCCCCCGGCTTGAACTCCCTGCCGTCACCCCGGCGCGGAACGGGAAACGCCACCGCCGCGTTCACCCTGACAGAGGTGCTCGTGGCCCTCGCCCTGCTGGTGGTAACGATTTCCCTCTTCCTCAGTTCCTTCAACAACGCGCGCCAATCGGCACTGCTGGTGGACGACCGCATGAAGGCCGTCAACTTCGCGCGGATGAATCTGGAGACGCTGCTCACCAACTCCTATTCCAGCCTCAACATCAGCATCACCAATCGCCCGAACTGGACCACGAACATCAGCCTTTCGGCCGGGATCACCTCCCGGTACTACTGCGGCTATGCCGTTGTGACGGGTCAATTCCCGAGGTCGCGAACGATCCTGCTGACCAACTCCTGGTACGACCTGGTCTCGCGGAAAACCAATGCCGTCACCCTCTCAACCGCCGTCTGCAGCGGGTTTCAATACTGATGAAAAACGCTCATAAAACAGGTCGTCGCGGCTTCACGCTGGCTGAAACCATGGTCACCATCGGCATCTCGACCTCCGTCATCGTGGCCCTGTTGAGCGTGTATATCACCTGCCTCCGCTACTGGCGCCAGAGCGTGCTGGCGGTCCAGACCACCCAGGAAGCCAACCACTGCCTCAACCAGATGATCTACGGCGTTGGCTCCAACTCGGGCCTGAGGGCCGCCTATGCGGTCACCAACCTGGGCACCACGATGGATTGGCAATTCCGCTGCAGTAACTACAACGGGGTGGCCTGGTATGACTTCAACACGGCCCAGCAAGCCGTGCTCTACTCGAATGCCGCCGGGCGACAGGTCATCGGCACCAATATTGTCGCCTCGAGCGCCACCTCCACCGTCAACACCATCCGAATCTCGCTCACGGTCCTGAAGACCGATGGCGGGTATTCGGGAAGCAACACCGTGAGCACCTTTGTCAAACTCCGCACCGCGAGCACGCGTTAATTTATGACCTCCAAAACACAGCCTCATCCGGACGGAGCCGGGTACATCCTGGTGACCGTGCTGATCCTCACCTCCTGCGCCTCGCTCCTGGTCTTCGGCATGCTGAACCAGAGCATGGGCTGGATGAAGATTGCCGCCCGGCAGGAAGCCCTTGAGGGTGCCCTGTTCGCGGCGGATGGCGGCGCACAACTCTGCCTCGCCTATATCATGGCCGGGAATGCGACCCGCGCGAGCATCACGGGGGCCATAGGAGGGGCGACCTACCGCGCGGGCATTGTTGCGGGAGGCGACACCGCCGTCCTGAACTACACCCTCTGTTCAACCGGATTCATGCGCGGGGTGCGCCGGATCGTCACCCTGGACTTTGTCCATTCGCGCAGTTGGGCCGAGTATGCCATGTGGTACTCCGCGTCGGGCGTGATCTATTTCCAGACGGGTGATCGATTCAGGGGAAAAATGCACTGCAACTGCCCCATCTATATCACGGCGGGAAACTCCCCAGTGTTTGAAAGCCTGCTCACCTGCGCCAACCCCACCTGGGGCCAGGGCCCCGAAAGCGCCGTCTTCAGCAACGGCTTTCAACTGGGCGTCCCGACCGAGAATATGTCGGCCATCAACTTCACGAACAAAGCCTCCACCCAGGATTGCCTGCGGCTTCTGGCCAACCTCGTGCTCACCGGCGCGACAACCATCGGCATGTCGGGAACCAATTTCTACATCACGAATGCCAAGCGCGGCTGGACCAAGCTGAACTACGGGATCACCAACAAACCCCTGATGACCAACGGGGTTCTCTATGTGGCCTCGGAGGGAACCTCAAAGGGCGATGTCACGCTTGCCGGCACCCTGGACGGGCGCATCACCATCGTGGCTGAAGGCAACATCAACATCACCAACCATATCCGCTATGCCTCAAACCCCACCAACAGCGCCTCGACCAACAATAACGACGCGCTGGGCCTGATCTCGCGCAAGGACATCATCGTCAAGGCCAACTGCCCCGCCAATCTCGACATCTACGCCCACCTCATCGCCGAGGGTGGCTTGACCACATCAACCAGCGACGGCATGTTCACGGTGGAAAACGCAACCACCCGGTCGGGATGCGGCAACCTGAATGTCTACGGAGGAATCGTGCAGAACTACCGCGGGACCGTCGGCGATACCAGCGGGCACGGCTATCTCAAGAACTACTGGTTCGACTCCCGTTTCGCAACCAACCCGCCCCCGCGGTATCCCGTCATCGGCGACAAGTACTACTGTGGCGGCTGGAGGGATGCCCCATGAGCCCGGTCTTTGTGGCACAAAAAGGGGTGCCACCCGGATCAAAGGCGCCTCCCCCGGACACCCCCGAAGGACATTTTGCTCCCGGCGATTGGATGTGGGTTGGGATTGCGATCTTCTGCACCTGGTTGCTGCTGACGGGATTGCACCGGCTGTTCAGCAGCACCCCTGAGCTTGCGGCCAGCCCGCCCCCCTCCGTGACCCCGCCGCCGGAACTTCAAACGACAACGGAACCTCCCAAGCCTATACCAACGAGTACTTACATGATGCGCAGCGAAGCCGTTGAAGCGACGGCCAAGAGTCTCCGGCAGCATGCGAAAGAATGTCCCGATGCGCCGGATGTCCTGACAGAGGAGCAGATCAAGGTCATTGAGCAGACCGGAACCCTGCTTCTCTAGCCCTCTAGGGCAGGTTCATGACTTCGGCGAAGACGAGGCAGACGTCATCATCGAAGGAGGCGTTGGTGGCGAACTTCTCAGCATCGGCCGACATGGACGGAAGGAGCGCTTCCCGTTTTGAAGCCAGGTGTCTGCGGGCGCTCTCGAAGAGCCGATCCTCGCCGTATTGTTCCCGACCCGGGCCCTCGACCTCGGTGATGCCGTCGGTATAAATCAGAACCCCGTCGCCCTTGTGCAGCGGCAGTTCGATGCACGGGTAGGAATAGCCCTCCATGATGCCCAAAGCGGGGCCCAGGGGTTCCAGCCGGTCCCGGAGCGGCACGGCCGTGCGTTTGGCCCGGTTGGTGAGCAGGGGGTTGGGATGCCCCGCATCGCTGAACACCAGGCGCCGTGCCTTGAGGTCGAACAAAATGTAGGTGGCCGAGACGAACATGAACTCCTCGGCATCGCGCAGAATGGTCATGAACTCCCGGTTCATGTGGGAGAGGAACAGGCCGGGATTGTCCGCGACCGGGCGAAGCTGCTCCACCATGCTGCGGATGATGGCGGTGATCAGGGCGGCCCGCATCCCGTGGCCCATGACATCGCAGACGAACAGGCCGGCCTCATGGTTGGAAAACGGCAGGATATAGAAGAAATCACCGCCCAGCGTGGTGCTTGAGCGGTAGAGATGATTGAAGGCCAGGAAACTTTCGTCGGGGCTGACCCCTGACGGGAAGGTCGGAAATTCGCGCGGCAGCAGGGCCATCTGCACTTCGCGGGCCATGTCAAGATCGGCCACCATCTCCGCGTTCCGGAGGCGCAGCTGTTCGGCGTACTGCTCGCGCTGGGCTTCCGCCCGGCGGCGCTCGGTGACATCATTGAAGGACAGCACGATGCCGATCAATTCATCATCCGTATTAAAATTGGCGGTGGCCGCGGCCTGCACGTAGAACGTGGAGCCGTCGACCCAGCGCGCCTCGACTTCCCGGCTCCAGGCCTGGCCCGTCGCAACGGTCTCAACAATGGCGGAAGCGAGGGTGGACTCGACGAAGAGATCCGCAAGGGATAATCCCTGGACATCCTCCTGGGTGTCAATGCCCCACATACGCAAGGCCGCCGGGTTGCCGTAGGTGAGATGCGACTCGAGATCGGCAATGGCGATGCCGCTTCCCGCCAGGTGAATCGCCGTGTGTTCCGTACGAAGCTGTTCCTCGGATTGGCGGCGCAGCGTGATGTCGCGCACGAAGAAACACAGATAGTCCTGGCCCGACAGGAAAAGCCTATTGATGGCGGTTTCCGTGGGCAGGAACGACCCGTCCTTGCGGACGAAAAAGGACTGGAGCAGCACAAACCGGGTATTGGCCAGGTTTTCCCGGATCATGGGCAAGAGCGTTTCATCGGCACCGTAGAGAAGGTCGAATACCTCCATCCGGCAAAGTTCATCGTGCTCGTAGCCCAGAAACTGGCTCAACCGGACATTGGCGTCTACAATGCGCCCGGAATAATCGGTGATGACCGCGCCGTCATACACGTTTTGCAGGAGCTGCTGGAAATCCGAGTCCCCCACCATGCTGCTGACGGTCTTGGCCTTGGTCACACGAATGGTGGGACGCCGCGGCGCGGACGCCTGAGGTAACCCCGCCCGCTTTTCTCCCAGCATGTCGGGAGTGAGATCAATCCGCATGGTCCGCGAACTTTCCCGCGACGGCGTCTCGGGCTGGTTGTCGGGCTGTATCTTATCCATAACGTCCACACCTCGGTTGATCAGGCGGCAAGACTACCACGCGGGGATCAGGCAGACAAGGCTCGTTCAGACGTAGATCATCTTCCTCGTCATCCCGCCGTCGACCATCACATTCGACCCGGTGATGAATCCGCCCTGACCGGAGGCCAGGAAGGCGGCGAGGCCGGCAATGTCGTCAGGCTCGCCTACCCGCCCCGCCCAGTGCTGCCGGTGATCCCCTTCCGTCAGAACGGGCTCCTGCCGGGCGCTCTGCTTTTTCCAGTCCGCGGTTTCAATCCAGCCGGGACTGATGCAATTGACCCGGACATCCGGCGCCAGGCTCGCGGCCAGGGCGTGGGTGAGCGCCACCAGTCCCCCTTTCGAAGCGGAATAGGCCTCGGTCGCGGGCTCCGACATAAAGGCCCGTGTCGAGGCCATGTTGATGATGGCTCCCTTGCGCTGCCTGAGCCAGGGCGACAGGTGTTTCGCACACAGCCATGGACCGGTCAGGTTGACGGCCAGCACACGGTTCCAGTCGGCCAGGGACAGGTCGGTTAACCCGGCGTTGCGGCTGATGGCGGCGTTGTTGACCAGCACGTTGATGCCGCCGTAAGCCTCCACGGTGTCGGCGGCGAGACGCCTGACAGACTCCTCGCACGCCACATCGCCTTCCATGAACCGGATCGGGCCGAGCCCGGCATAGTCCCGGGCGGTTTCGTCCCCCGCCTCGGTATCGGTGTCGGCAATGACCACGGCATAGCCGTCGGCCAGGAAACGGCGCGCGATCGCCCTGCCAATTCCCTGGGCGCCTCCGGTGATGACGGCAACAGGTTTGTCCATGCGGCTACTGTATCGCATTTCCTCAATGTGACAAGCCGCCAGATCAGGCCTTTTTCAGGATTGCGCCGATGCCCGGTTGTTCCTATTCTCGGGCATCATTCTTCAAGGAGAACGTCCGATGGGCTTGAATGTCGTTCAGAAAATCCTGCAGACGCACCTGGTGAGCGGCGACCTGGTTGCCGGACAAGAAATCTCGATCCGGATCGACCAGACCCTGACCCAGGATGCCACCGGCACCATGGCCTACCTGCAGTTCGAGGCCATGGGCCTCGACCATGTCCGCAATGAACTGGCAGTGAGCTATGTGGATCACAATACCATCCAGGTCGGGTTCGAGAACGCCGACGACCACCAATATCTCCAGACCGTCGCCGCGAAATACGGGATTATCTATTCCAAACCCGGCAATGGCATCTGCCACCAGCTTCACCTCGAACGCTTCGGAGCCCCCGGCAAAACGTTGCTGGGCTCCGATTCCCATACTCCCACAGGGGGCGGCATCGGCATGATCGCCATCGGCGCCGGTGGCATCGATGTGGCCGTGGCCATGGGGGGCGGCCCGTTCTACCTCACCGCCCCGAAGGTCGTGAAGATCAACCTCAAGGGCAAACTCCGCCCCTGGGTGACCGCCAAGGACATCATCCTCAAGGTGCTCCAGCAGTTCACCACCCGGGGCAATGTGGGCTGCATGTTTGAATACGGCGGGCCCGGCCTCAAGCGCCTCTCCGTGCCCGAGCGCGCCACCATCACCAACATGGGCGCCGAATGCGGCGTCACCACCTCGGTCTTCCCGAGCGATGAGGCCACGCGGGCCCTTCTGGAGGCACAGGGCCAGGGCAACGTCTGGTGCGAACTTTCCGCCGACCCGGATGCGGTCTACGAAAAGGAGATCACCCTTAATCTCTCCCGGCTCGAGCCCCTGGCCGCCGCCCCGCATTCGCCGGACAACATTGTCACGGTGGCGTCGCTGGCCGGAACCCGGGTGGATCAGGTGCTCATCGGATCCTGCACCAATTCCTCCTACACGGATCTCAAGACCGTCGCCCGGATCCTGGAAGGCCGCCATGCGGCCCCGACCGTCAGCCTAGGCGTGGCGCCGGGATCCAGCCAGGTCCTGCGAATGCTGGCGAAGGACGGCGGACTGGGTGCCCTCCTGGCCTCCGGCGCTCGCCTGCTGGAAAACGCCTGCGGCTTCTGCATCGGCAATTCATTGTCCCCCCGGACGGACGCCGTCTCCTTGCGCACCAACAACCGGAATTTCGAGGGGCGCTCGGGCACGAAATCCGCCAGGGTCTACCTGGTCAGTCCGCCGGTCGCCGCGCTGGCGGCCCTCCACGGCAAGGTGGTGGATCCCTTTACGGAATCCGGAGAAAAATATCCGCGCGTGAAAATGCCCAAGGCGTTCATGGTGGATGACTCCCTGATGATTCTTCCGGCCTCGGATCCGGGTCAGGTGACGGTATTACGCGGCCCGAATATCGGGGAGCCACCGCGCAACACGCCTCTTCCTGAAACGATCGATGGCGTGGCCACGCTGAAGGTGGGCGACAAGATCACCACCGATCACATCATGCCTGCGGGATCCCGCCTGAAGTACAGGTCGAATGTGCCGGCCTACTCGCTCTATGTCTTTGAGCCCGTTGATCCCAGCTTCCCCAGCCGCGCGGCGGCACTGCGGGATGCCGGCCGGCACACCCTCATTGTCGCCGGGGATTCCTACGGGCAGGGCTCAAGCCGCGAACATGCGGCGCTCTGTCCCATGTACCTCGGCGTCAAGGCCGTCCTGGCAAAATCCATCGAACGCATCCACGCCGCCAACCTGGTGAATTTCGGCATTGTGCCGCTGCTGTTCGAAACGCCCTCGGATTACGACGCCATCGAGCAGGGCGACGAGCTGAGGATAACCGGAATCCGGGCGTCGCTGCAGGGCGATGCCGGGCGCCTGGTGATCCGCAATGTCACCCGCGGAACGGAGATCCCGGCAAAGGCCGAACTGACCCCGCGCCAGCGCGCCATCATCCTGGCCGGCGGGCTGTTGAACCACACCAGGGGGGCATGATCCGCAAGGGAAACACTATGTCAACTTCACGCGAAAACCTGTCGAAGACCATTCTGCTGGAAATCCCGCCGGAAATTGCCGGGCGCGGGCGCAGGGCCAGAGTGCCGGGGCAACGCACCCCGGCCGCCGCCGTCGAACGGGCTGGGTCGCCCCATCTTCCGGCAACGGTCATCGAGAACGCCGAACTGAAGGTGCTCTTCAACAACCTCTATGACGCCGCCCTGATCACGGATCTGAGCGGCCACATCGTGGATGCCAACCCCCGGGCCTCGCATGCCTGCCAGTACCTCGTTCCGGAACTCTGCGAAATGAACATTTCCCGCATCATCCTCGGGTTCGATGATGCCGTCATGAAGATGGTGTGCGACAACCTCACCAACGACCAGTTCACCCTCATCCAGGCCTCCTGCCTGCGCAAGGACGGACGGGAATTTCCGGGCGAAATCTCCACCAGCCGGATTCATCTTACCGCAGGGGATTACCTGTGCTTTTTCATCCGCGACGTGACCGCCCGGCGCGAGGCCGAGGAACAGATTCAGCGCGCCCACGACGACCTCGCCGTCGAGGTTAAGGAGCGGACCAAGCTCAACGAGGAATTGAACGCCGAGATCGCCGTCAGAACCGGAGTGGAGGGCCAGTTGCGCAAGGCGATCGTCAAGCTCCAGGAGCATGATCTGGCCAAGTCGCAGTTCGTCTCCAACGTCTCGCACGAACTGAAGACCCCATTGACCTCCATCAATTATGTAGCGGGCAACCTGCAAAAGGGCATTGCGGGGCCAATGAGTCCACACGCCCAGGACTACCTGACCATGATCCGCGCCGATTGCGAGCGGCTGGCCCGCACGGTGGAGGACATCCTCGACATGAGCCGCATCGAAGCCCATGCCCTTCAGTTAAGGCTCGTCAAAATCCACTTCCCGCGGTTCATTCGACGGGCGGTCGAGTCCCTCCGGATTCAGGTGGAGGCGGCCGGACTGACCTTGAAGGTCTCGGTCGGAGAGGGACCTCTCTTTGTCACCGGCGACCCCCAGAAACTGGAACGGGTGATCTTCAACATCATTCGCAATTCCATCAAGTACAACACCCCCCAGGGCTTCGTGGAAGTCCTGCTCCGGGCAGACCCCGAATCACCCGAATTTGTCCTGGTAGAGGTGGTTGATTCCGGCATCGGCATCGAGCCGCAGAACCTGAAACGGGTGACGGAACGGTTTTTCCGGGTGGGCGAGCATGTCAGCGGCGCCGGTCTGGGGCTGGCCATCTGCAAGGAGCTGATCGAGCAGCACGGGGGGAGTATCGAGATCCAAAGCCCGGCCCCCGACATGACCCGCGGCACACTGGTGCTCCTGCGGGTCCCCCTGATCCCCCCGCCTCTTGCCATGGTGGTGTCCGACAATGAGGCGTCCGGAATTAAGGTGCGGGAGCAGATGGTCGCCAGCGGATACCAGACGACCGATCCCGTGATGCTTGCTGATTTTGAACCACAGGCAACCCGGCTAAGCCCCGACCTGGTCGTTCTGGACTGGAGCACCACCAGCCTGGATGCCGGAGTGGTCGTATGGACCCTGCGAAGTTCGGAGTTGTTCCGCCATACTCCGGCGATTATCATTTCAGGCGGCGGAGAGTCGCCCGTCAAGGCGGAAATCCTGAGGGGCGTGGGAATCCCCATTCTCACGGCCCCCTGGCAACTGGATGATTTGTTCAAACGCCTGGAACAGGCGGTATGGGGCGACAAACGCATCGGGCGCGAAGAAAGAAAGTGAGACAACCATGACGACACGGAAAGAGCATATCCTGCTCGTTGACGACGAGAAACATCTCCTGGTCTCGCTGCGGGACTACCTCATGTTCGAGCACTTCACGGTGACCACCGCCCAGAGCGGGGAAGAGGCGGTCGAAGTCCTCCAGAAGATCAAACCCGATCTGATCGTTCTGGACATCAGCATGCCCGGCATGGGCGGCATGGGCTTCCTGCGGCACATCACAACCCCCCAGGGCAAGACACGCTACCCGGTTCTCGTGCTGACGGCGCGATCCATGCTGGCTGATTTTTTCCAGGGCGTCGCGGTTGACGGATTCATGGCCAAACCCTGCGATGAGGCTGAGCTGACCGGCATGATCCGCGCGATCATCGCGAAGCACAGGACTGCCTCCGAAACCCAGAAGCGCGGCAAAATGAAAGTGCTGCTCGGGGAAGACGACGAGGTCAAGGCCCGCCGCTTGACCGAAGCGCTCAAGAACGCGGGGTATGATGTGGTCACCGCCGGCAGCGGCCCCCAGCTCCTGGAGAAGGCGGTCGCCGAAAAACCCGACCTGATTGTCATCAAGGAAATCCTCTCCCTGCTCAACGGCCATGCCGTGGCCTCTCTATTGGAGGTCATGCCGAGCGCCAACGGGATTCCCATCGTGATCCACGGCGACCCGCGCTCCGTAGAGGAAGGGGATTCCGTCAAGAGTCCCGCCCGGAACATCCGGAAAGTACTCGGCGCCTCTGACCAGGACGCCTTGATCCGGGTTGTGGCTGAAGTGTGCGCCACGCTTTAATCAAGGGATCGCTCATCGGCCTTCCTGGTTCCATCGAAATGGAGAGGTTTCATGAATATCGGAATAGTAGGCTGCGGAATTATCGGATCCCGGATCGGGAAAAACTGGAAGCAGGCGGGCCACACCGTGCTTGGCTGGAACCGCACGCCCGCCCACGCGCGAAATCTTGATTTTCCGCTGGCGGACACCCCCGCTTCACTGGCCCGGACATCAGACATCATCCTGATCGTTGTCGCCGATCCGGCGGCGCTGGTCTCGGTCATGGAGGGGCCCGATGGCATTGCCTCGGTGCCGCTCCAGGGCAAAGTCGTACTGAACGCCGGAACCGTCGGACCGGGCGACAACCTCCGCGCGGCGAAGAGTGTTGCAGAGGCCGGCGGGGAGTTTCTTGAAGTCCCCTTCACGGGCAGCAAGGACGGCGCGGCAGGCGGCAAGCTGGTTTTTTACGCGGGAGGTAACGCGGCCCTGTTCCGGCGCATGGAGCCGCTCCTGTTTCAAATCGGGAAGAAATGCTTCTATTTCGGCCCGGTAGGCACGGCCTCCGACACCAAGCTGATCATGAACATGATGCTGGCCAACCTGATGCAGGCCATGGCTGAGGGATTCGCCCTGGCACAGCACGCGGGACTCGACATCGGCACCTTCATCGAGGCCTACAAACTCAATGCAGGCTATTCGGTATTGGCGGACATGAAGATCGAAAAAATGCTGGAAGGCGACTTCTCGACCCATTTTTCGCTCAAGCACATGGACAAGGATATCCGGCTGGCGCTGGCCCGGGCTTCGGAACTGAACACGTCCTGCCCGCTGACACGCCGGCTTAAGGAGATCTTTACCGCCGGCATGGAGGCTGAGATGGGGGAGCAGGATTTCTCAGTACTCTACCAGCTTACCCGGCACCGCACCGTGAATTCTTGACATCGTCAGGCTCCACCGGCACCATCCCGGGTCCTATGAACACATCCACACGCATTGCAGTCCTGAGCGGAGACGGAATCGGCCCCGAGGTCATGGAGCAGGCGCTCCTCGTTCTGGAGGCCGTCCAACACCGCTTCGGTCTGCACTTTGAATTCATCCCGGCGGACGTGGGTGGCGTGGCGATTGACCGGCAGGGCGCGGCGCTTCCCGAGAGCACGTTGCGTATCTGCGAATCCAG
>CAYOQM010000064.1:0-12510 GCA_964406065.1 uncultured Verrucomicrobiota bacterium | reverse complement strand
GTTTTTCCGACCTCAAGTTGCTCAAGCAGTTTTCCCAGCATCCGCGTAAAAGCAATATTACCGGCGGGCTCTCCCCGGAGGTGCTGAAGGGGATCCCCAGTTATGTCCCCGGCGACAAACCGACCGTCCCCGGCCACGAGACCGTGATCCGCATTGTGGCCGCCGGCGACCAGGTCAAGCACCACAAGGTGGGAGAGCGATGCCTGGTCCAGGCCGATTACCGGGCCTTCCCCACCACCGGCTCGAATGCGGCCTTCGGTTATAACTTCGAGGGAGCATTGCAGGAATACGTCATCCTGGATGAGCGCGTAATCATTGATCCCGTCACCGGAGAGCGGTTCCTGATTCCGGTTCCGGAACATCTCAGTTCCTCAGCCGCTTCACTGGTCGAGCCCTGGGCTTGCGTGGAGGATTCCTATGTGACGCCTGAACGGCAATGCATTCGCGCGGGCGGAAAGCTGGCAGTGGTGGTCGACGGAGATCACTTCATGAAGGGACTGCTGGAAAGTTTCCCCTCCTCCGGCAAGCCTGCGGCAATCAGCGTCGTCTGTGCGGACGGCTCCTGCCGCCAACTTGAGCGCCTGGGAATTCCCATCACACGCCTTGCCAGTGCCGCGGTACTTCCGAACGAGGGATTTGATGATGTGGTCTACTTCGGGCATGAACGGCGCGTCATTGAAATCCTGAACGACAAGCTGGGGCTCTGCGGCATCATGAACATTGTCACCGCCGGACACCGGATCGGACAGCCCGTCTCCGTGGGAGTCGGCCGTGTCCATTACGGCATGACGCGCTGGATCGGCACGCTCTCGGCTTATGCCTGTGACGCCTACAAGGTTATTCCCGCCACCGGCGAGGTGCGGGCCGGGGAAACCCTCTGTGTGGTGGGGGCAGGCGGCCCGATGGGGCAGATGCATGTCCTGCGTATCGCAAGCCTTCCCCATTCTGGCACGACGCTGGTGGCGGTGGATTTCGACGATGCGCGACTGGCCTCGCTGATGGAAAAAGCTGCACCGATTGCCAGGGCGAACGGGATCGCGATTATGTCGGTCAACCCGAAAACCCAGTCCCTGTCCGGCCCGTTCAGTTATCATGCTATCATGGCGCCGGTCGGCGCACTGGTGGCCGACGCCATCAAGAACAGCACGAAGGGGTGCCTCATCAATATCTTTGCTGGCATTCCGGCTGCCATCCGCCATGAGCTGGATTTGGACACCTATATCGCCAACGGTTGTTACATGTTCGGCACGAGCGGCTCGACCATCCGAGACATGAAGCTCGTTCTGGAGAAAGTGGTGGCGGGCACCCTTGACACCAATCGTTCCGTCGACGCCATCAGCGGAATGGCGGGCGCGATTGAAGGTCTTGCGGCCGTTGAAAACCGAACGCTGGCGGGCAAGATTGTGGTCTACCCGCGGCTTCACGACCTGGGTCTGATACCGTTGTCACAATTGGGAGCAACCCTGCCTGCCGTGGCAGCCAAACTGGAGCACGGGAACTGGACCGCCGCCGCGGAAAAGGCGCTAGTCGGCTAACCAGACTTCTGCGGCGGGGAGATCGCGCAAGGCTTGACCGGCAACCACGGTTTCCGGCGTACTCATCAATCTATCGACAATCTCCCGCTTTTCGGGGCCTGCGGCGAGGACAATCACCCTCTCAAACTGCCTCAGCAGATCCGGCGTCACCGAAATCCGATCCGGCGGCCTGGGTCGTGCCACGGCGATGTCCAGACGCCCCCTGCCCGCCTGCACATCCGCCGGAGTGAACAGCGAGGCTGTGTGACCCTCCGGACCCATGCCAAGCAATCCGAGCCGAAGGCGCCCCCCACCAGCCAGAAAGCGGCGGAGTTCATGGTCATACCGATCCGCGGATTCGCGCCAGCCAAGTTCCGTGCGTACCCGGATCACGCGCTCATCGGGCAATCCCAGCGACTCGATCAAAGTCCGCGCGTTCCCGTAGTTGTTATCCGGCGAGGACTCCGGAACATTGCGCTCGTCGGAGAACAGAAGGGTCAGGGCGTTTCCGGCAGGTATGCGACGGCGGCAAAGTTCTTCATAGACCGCCAGCGGAGTGCGGCCGCCGGACAGCATGACCGCAGCGTTACCGGGACCGGACGTCCACAGATAACCGCCCAGGCAATCCGCAGCTTCAAGACTGAGCGCGGCGAGCGTGTCAAAGCGCCTGAGCTGGAGTTTCAGGGTCAAGTGGTCCCACCCAGTCCATGACGGCCAGCCAGGCTTCGGATGGCCTCAGGCCCTCTACTACCGAAGGGATAGGGTTGCGGGACGATGTGCTTCGATTCCAAGTCCTTGAGAACCGGCGTGAAGATATCCCAGGCGGCCTCCAGTTCATCGGCCCGGATGAAAAGATTCCGGTCGCCCTTGAGCACATCGAGCAGGAGGCACTCGTAAGCCTCGGGGATGGTTATGTTAAAGGCGGCCTGGTAGCGCAGGTTCAATTCCGTCCGGACCAAATCCAGGCCCAGACCCGGAACCTTGTTCATGATGTTGAGGGTAATAGCCTCATCAGGCTGGATGCGGATCACCAGTTCATTGGCATCCAGCGCCACACGCTTGTCGCCGAACCACCCCGAGGGAACACCCCGGAACCGGATGCGCACCTCGTTCAATTTCCTGTCGAGGCCTTTCCCGGCCTCCAGGAGAAACGGGACTCCGGCCCATCGGGGATTCTGCACCTTCAACACCGCCGCCGCATAGGTTGGGGTCCGGGAATCCGGCGGCACGGAAGGCTCAGCCAGGTAGCCCTGCTGCAGTCCGGATTCCGAGGCCACGTACTGGCCGGCCACCAGATCCTCCAGTGACACCGGCACCACCTGCCTCAGGAGTTGGACCTTGGCATCCCGAACGGCTCCAGCGGTGTACTTGGCCGGGCGCTCCATCGCCAGCAATGCCAGGATCTGGAGCAAATGGTTCTGCATCACATCCCGAATGATGCCGAATCCGTCAAAGTATCCTCCGCGCTGTCCAACGCCGATGGGTTCAGACAGGATGATTCTGACGCTTTCGATATACTCCCGGTTCCACAGGGGCTCGAAGACAAGATTGGCGAACCGCAACACCATGAGGTCCTGGACAATTTCTTTCCCAAGGTAATGGTCGATACGGTAGGTCATCTCCTCGGTAAAGACCTTCTGCATCTCACCGACCAGTTCATCGGACGACTGGCGGTCGCGACCGAACGGTTTTTCGACCACGATACGGGACCAGACTTCCTCGTCGTCGCAGGCAACAAGGCCGGAATCGCCCAGCGCGCGGGCGACATCGAGGAAGACCGACGGCGGGATCGCCATATAGAATATGCGGTTGACCGGACTCCGCCCCTCTTCCTGCCGCATCATCTGGTAGAGGTCGAGAAAGGAATCCGTGGAATCATATTGTCCCTGGGAATAGAAGCATCGCGAGAGGAACGACTCCATGCGCCCGGCGCAGGAGGGGGCGTCAGGCATATAGCGGCAGGTCAGGTTTTCTGAAATCTTTTTCCGGAAACTTTCATGATCGAACGGTGAGCGCGCCATGCCGTAAAGACGAAAATGGGCAGGCAGGTAATCCTGGCAATACAGCGAAAAGAGAGCCGGAATGACTTTCTTCTGGGCCAGATCACCGGATGCGCCCACCACGACAATCCCCAGATTGGGTGATTCAGACATGAACCCTGCCCTTTCTCGCGGGACATCCTGTACGCCCAGCGGAAGACCGGGGCACCGGCCTCCCCGATATCTTCTTCGTCCCCCGGCAGGCATCGCACCGGCTGTCTGAACACCACTGGCACATCAGGCAATCGGGGCAACGATGTTTCTTTCTGGCGGTCATGGAGTGTTCTCGGGAACAAGAACGAGATACGTTGGTAGACCCATGACTCCGAATTGATCGGCCACGGCGGCAGCAGCCGGATCCGATGGATTCTCGAGCTGGAATTTGACCACGTGATACCTGGAAAGGCGTTCCCGGACCCCCTTGTCCCTGAAGGTGGTTAACTCCATCACTTCACAGTTCTTGCACCAGGTGGCCCAGAAATCAACCAGGATAGGACGGCCATCACGCGCGGACTCCTGAAGAATATCCTTCCAGCGGCCGTGATCGGAAACGGACAAGGCAATCGTTCCTTCGCTTGCCACAGGCAAGGTGGAAGGCCCCCGCCACCCGTGGTAGGCTAGCGAGAAATAGTACAGGGCAAGAAGCAGGATAAACACGCCAAAGCCGTACTTGACCCGATTCATCCATGCCCCCGGCTTAGGGAGCAAAGTCAGACCGGCCCCTGCAAGGGGCCATGGCAGAGCCATGCCGAGACCGAGAATAAACGGCAGGATCAATCCAATTGCCGCCCCTTTGGCAAACAGACTTCCAGCGAGCAGCAGAACGGCAATGACCACGGGAGCCACGCAGGCTCCAGCGAGAAGCGCCGACACACCACCCATGAGCAGCGCCGGCCAGACTCCGCCCGTGTTTCCCGGGGAAGCAACAGCCAATCCCGGCTGGAAGCGGGTCAAGTCAATGGACACCAAGTCGAACATAGCCAGGGCAAGCACAAGGAATAGCAAGCCCATGGCAGCATTGAACCAGGGGAGGGAATTCAGGGTGCCGAATTGCGCCCCGGTGAGAACCACGATCAGTCCCAACACACCGTAGACCAAGGCGATCCCCATCCCGTAAGCGCCACCCAGAAGAAGGCCGCGAGCGCGGGTGCCATTCTGAGATCCGATGCCCAGAATCGCCAGATTGATGGGAATCATCGGGAGCACGCAGGGCGTAAGGTTCAGGAGGAATCCTCCCGCCAATATCAAAAGGACAGTCAACCAGACCCCGTAACGTTCGAGAAACTTAACCGGATTCTCGCTGAACAAAACAAATCCCGCCCTGATATGAGCGATTGCTCCTTGAGAGGATCGATTGGATGTGGACTTGCCTTCAGCCCGATTTAGAAACTCAAGAAAATCGGGGGTGGACAGATAGCCGGTTGTCGTTGCGGCCAGCCGGTGAGAGCTGCCTGTCGCCTCCCAGAACCGGGGTGTCTCTGCGGGCCCAGTTGCTAATCGTGTTACGACAGGTCTGTCAGGATCGTCTGTCGGGAGCAGGAAAACTTTGGTGACAGGAAAGAAACACTCCTTTTCGCTGCAGCCCTGGTAGGAAAAGGTGAACTTCGCAGCCTGTCCCAGGGAAACCGGCAGGGAATAACGCAGCGTGAAAGAATTGGTAAAGGAGTCCCGATCGACATTCGAGAAAGCATCGTGCACTTTGAGGGGACTATCGCCATCTATCGGCTGCAACGGCTCGGCCACACCTGACAGGGACGCCTCGACCTGGTCGCTGAAAATATGATGCCCGGGAGGCACAGCGACCGAAACGCGAACCACACGGGTTGTGACTGATACCTCCTGTTTGAAGTCCACTTCAAAGGGATCCGCCGCCAAGGCGCTTGCCATGGAGAGTCCCCAAACGAACGCGATCATTTTGTTCATGAGATGTCCTCAGGCAGCCGACTTGTTTTTCGGCCACTCCGCAACAATGCGTAGCACTTCCCGTACAAAGGCGCATTCACATTTCTGGGGGCAGCGCTGAAGATCATCACACCGGAGGCAATGTCCTTCACATTCCTTGGTTCCTGCCAGGCGTTCCGCGAAAATAGGCCCGTTATAGAAATTAAAAAAAAAGCCCGCCGGTATGGACAGCGTAGTCTGACAACCGGACACCAGATGATTGAAGAGAAAAAAACCCTCCTTCAGGACTTCAAAATCCACCTGGTAGCCGAGGAGCTTGATGTCCGGATCCGACATGAACGCTTCACTTGACGCCCAGGCATGGCCGCAGATGCATTTTTTGAAACTCATCAACCCCTCCCGAGCCACCACAGCTCCGCCCCATGACCGGCAGATCAATCAACATTTAACAGGTCTCGGGCGGCATCATTCCCTGCCGCCCTCACCGGTCGAATGTCCTGTTTATCAGGAAGCTGCCCCGCGCTTACCGAGTTGCTTGTCGACCATCAACAGGGTGCCGGCCGAGGCTCCTGCCATCTTCAGCATGGTGAGGATATCCGTGTCGTTCGCCTCTTCCTCGACCTGTTCCGTGATATACCACTGCAACAGGCTTTGGGTGGCGTAATCCTTCTCCGACACAGCCAGATCCATCAATCCATTAAGCGCCTTGGTGATGGACTGCTCATGGGACAATGTCGCCTCGAACATCTCAATCAAGGTCTTATGGTCTGCAGCAGGTTTTTCAATGGCCCCCAGTTCAACCACGGCGCCCTGGCTCAGAATATAGTCGTAAAACTTCAGAGCGTGCTCCATTTCCTCCTGATACTGCACCCGGAACCACTTGGCCGTTCCCTTATAACCTTTTTCCGCCGCCCGTGCCGACATGGCAAGATAGAGATATGAGGAATACAATTCCCGATTGATCTGGGCATTAATAGCCTTGAGCATAGTTTTACTGATCATGACACCCTCCATACTCCGTGAAGATTGCAATACTCCCTCGCCGTGACGCTTTTGGCGGTCACGCCTTCAAAGAAAGCCACCGGCGGTACGCCCGGCTTGAGATACTGTCGCAGGACTTTGTCGCCTGCCAGCAGTTCGATCCACTCAATGAAATGCTTGTCCTCCATGGGATGCAGCACCGAGCCGACAGTCACCTTGACTCCGCCCTGCACATACTCGACCACTGGAATATGCTTCTCACGGGAGGCGTCAACCGTATTTTCATCCAGCTTTTTCATGGCCTCGCCACAGCAGGTCAATGTCCCGCCGGCGGCATGAATCACCTCAACCATGTTGCCGCACAATCCGCACTTGTATACTTCCGCTTTCGTCGTCATGTAATGAACTCCTTGTTGTTAAATCCTCTCACTGAGGAGAAAAATCATCCTTGGTCACACCACAATCAGGACACACCCAATCCCCGGGAATGTCCTCAAACGGCGTTCCCTGCGCGATTCCGTGATCAGGGTCACCCTTGACCGGATCATATACATACCCACAAACATTACACACGTATTTCATATCCTATATGACTCCCGCTCCTCCGGCTTTAAGCCGTGTTATTTCTTTTGAACCAAATCCTGCAGGTGCTTGACATAAACCTCGGCACCCCCCGGACGATACCCTGTCCGAGCCAGAACGTTTCCATCCGAGTCCAGCAACAATACCGTCGGAAACCCCTCGATTCCGAACTGAGTGGATAGTTTTTCATTTTGCTGTTTCAGCGCCGCGTCCTGATGTTTCTTTCGCGGAAAATCTACCATAAGCAACACCAGATTCTTAGACGCATAGTCAGTGAATGCCGACTTGGAGAACACTTCCTTATCCAGCTTAATACACCATCCGCACCAGTCTGACCCTGAGAAATCAGCAAGAATCGGGACTTTCCGCTTTGAAGCCTGCGTCTTGGCTTCGCTAAAGGAAGTCAGCCATTTGGTCTTTTCCGCGGACTTGAGAGTTAAAGCCGGACTCGCCGGCTCCTTCACTTCGCCTCCTAACACCCACACCGTTGAAGTCAACACGATAGCCGTAATCAGTGCCGTAACATGTAATTTCATCACGTCTCCTTATCCTGTTTCTGTTGTTAGGTTCCTGAACCCGAACGATACTTCACATCATGCAAATGGGATTCCCGTTCCGCCGCCGTCCGGATCCGATAGGCACAGTCCTTGGCCAATCCGAACAGGGAAACACAATTCTCGTCGTGGCATTCGGCATGACCCTTGTCGGCAACATCAATCATTTCCGATGCTATGCTCGCAAGTTTTTTGATATTGGCATTATAATCCTGCATTCTTCCCCTCCGAGAAATATTCCTTCAGTAATTGAATGCAGGATTTATGCCCAGAACGACGCCTCCACACGAATAGTCGCAACAGTCTCTAAAGAAACAGGTTGCAACGAGTCACGTCACGCAACCAATTCCCGCAAATGTCTCACAGGGGCGTCACAATGTGTATCATGAGGCAACAGGATCAATTTCATCTAGAAACCGGTAGAGGGTGGCCCGGGAGATTCCCAGTACCTTGGCGGCCTCCACCTTGTTGCCGCCAGACTTGTTGATGGCTTCCTGAACCAGTTCCGGGGTCAGGCGAGGACGGGCTCTGCCGGCGCCCTCCTGAGCAGGAGAGAGTGGCACGACAGCCTTCAATGCAACTGGGGGAAGATGGGCAAGTTGAATGACCCCTGTCTTGCATTTGATCAGGGCAAACTGAATCCAGTTCTGGAGTTCACGCACATTGCCCGGCCAATGGTAGCCCAGCATGAAATCCATCGCTTCAGGGGAAAATTCGGTCGCTCTGCCCGCCGACAGTTGTTTCAAGAAATGATTGGCTAGCAGGGGAATATCCGTCCGCCTATCCCGCAAAGGCGGGACGACCAGGGGAACCACGCTCAAGCGGTAGAACAAATCCTCACGGAACTTACCCGCGGCCATTTCCTTCTGCAAATCGCGGTGCGTGGCACTGATGACGCGGACATTGACTTTCAGCGTCTTTTCCCCGCCCACCCGTTCAAAGCACCCCTCCTGCAATACCCGCAGGAGTTTGACCTGCATGGCCGGGGAAATGTCGCCAATTTCATCAAGGAAGATGGTTCCCCCGTCGGCCAGTTCAAACCGGCCCTTCTTGTCGCGAACAGCCCCGGTGAAGGCCCCCTTGACATGTCCAAACAGCTCGCTTTCCAGCAGGCCTTCCGGCAGGGCGCCGCAGTTCACCGGAACGAACATCTTGTCCGCCCGGGGGCCCTCATTATGGAGCGCGGCGGCCACCAGTTCCTTGCCGGTTCCGCTCTCACCCTGAACCAGCACGGGGGCCGTTGATTCAGCCAGTTCAGGAATGAGGTCATAGAGCGCCAGCATCTTGGGATCACGTCCCACAATCCCGGCAAACTGTTCGATCTCGCCCAGGCGCCGGGCCAGTTGGACCTCACGGGTCCGGTCCCGGAAACAGGCCAGCACACCAACGGTTCCGCCCTTCTGATCCTTCATCAAGTTGACGTTCATCTCGATCCGTCTCCGGTCCCCGCCCGCCGTCACGAGTTCCAGATCCTTGGACACCATCTGGGTCGGGGGTGGTTGTCCATCGCAAAACGCGCACTTCGCCCCGCAGAGTCCGCCTGGAATGACCTTGTGGCAGTCCTGGTTCAGGACATCGGCACGCTTGTAGCCGGTGATCGATTCGGCCGCCTTGTTGAAAAAGAGGATCCGCCGATTCATGTCATGGGCAATGATCCCCTCCGAAATCTGGTCCAGGACCATATCGGAGGTGCGCTTCGAAGCGAGCAGGGCATCCAGATAGCCCCTTTCAAAAAGGTCGTCCACCAACCGTTTCAGCGTGCTGCAATGAGCCCGTAATATTTTCAGTTGAAGTTCCGGATCCCCGCGGGCGATCGGGGTTTCAGCCCCCCCCCAGTGAAGTTGGATGGGATTGCCCGGCAGTACGACACTGGCGTCGCCGGCTTCCACGCAAAGCGTAATCACCAGATCCGGCACCAGGGCGCCCAAGCGGGAAATCAAAAGACCATCCCGCTGGGGTGGCGCAACCTGGAATTCGGAAAGAACCCGCCAGGCCAGTGAAGAGACCGCACCGGAATGAACTCCCGCATATGATGCCACCACGCTGGTACGGCCCTTGGCATTCGCAAAGGCCGCCGCCATGGCGCTGCAGTTGGCATCGCGCCCGCCTACAAACAAAATATGATGGGTGTGTTCAGACATACTAACGCTTCATCTCACTTTCGCCTGACCGCCCCCCTCCGGTCAATGCTTATCCTTCAACGATCAAGATACCCCTTCTCCACCGCATCCCGGATCATCGCCTCGGCAAACTGCCAGAGGACTATCGACCCCTCCCCTACATGACGGTTCCGCTCCCTCACCTTGTCGCTCCTGACGCCATGTTTTTTCCAGATGGCGCCTCCGGTGCAATAGTTGTGCATCAGGGGCTGGACCCGGTCCAAAGCCGCGGCGAATTTGGCCTCGGGAGTCGCCCGCGCCTCGAACTCCTCCCACAGGGCCCGCAGCCCGGCTCCCTGATCAGGCGGCAGCAACCCGAATACCCGATCCGCCGCCGCCTTCTCTCGGGCTGGCTTGTCTTGATTCCCGCGGTCATCATAGCAGTAGGTGTCGCCCGCATCGATTTCCACCAGATCGTGAACCAGTACCATCCGGATGACATGGCCGATGTCCAGCGCCGGCTCATTGGCGAATTCCTTCATCAGTACAGCCATCATCGCCAGATGCCAGGAGTGCTCGGCATCATTCTCATAGCGCGATCCATCCATCAGCAGCGTGCGTCTCAGTACTGACTTGAGTTTGTCGATCTCCCGGATGAACTCAAGTTGCCGGACCAGCCGGGCATTGCCGGACGCCAACCGTTCCAGACCGGACGCCGGGGATGCCGGCTGACTGACATCAGGCGAGACTCCCTTGGCCCCCTCAACCCAACCCACGATGCGTTCCGCCACATCCCGCTTTGACATCAACGGCAGGGCCTCGCGATTGCCGGTTCGCGGGATCATTACAACCCGGTTGGTATCCACATCAAATCCGGCATCAGGCTGGTTGACATCATTGGCGACGATCAGATCCAGTCCCTTGTCCACCAGTTTTCTTTGCGCCTCGGATTCAAGCTGGTTGGTTTCGGCGGCAAAGCCGACAACTATGCGGTGTTCCTTCCGGCCCTGGATCGTTTTCAGGATATCCGGTGTCGGCACCAAGGCGAGAACGGGCGCGGTCTTCAGCTTTTTAAGTTTGTCCCTGCTGACTTGTGCGGGACGCCAATCAGCCACGGCAGCGGCCATGATCAACGCATCGCAGGACTCCAGATGGGACTCAACGGCCTTCAGCATGTCGGTGGCCGACACCACGCGGACAACGGTCACATAAGGCGGATCAGGCAAGGCAACCGGGCCGGAGATCAGGATCACCTCATGACCGCGGTCACGGGCGGCGGCGGCGATGGCGTACCCCATCTTGCCTGAAGAGCGATTGCTGATAAAGCGGACCGGGTCAAGGAACTCCCGGGTCGGACCTGCTGTGACGAGAATGCGCATATGGGATTCCCTGGAGAGGCATCGTTACGTCCCTGCTCACCGGGCGTCAAATTCGCGAATTTTCTCGCGGACGGCAGCCTCCGCCTCGTTGTATATCTCCCTGATCATTTCATCATTGAACGCATAAACACGCTCCGAGAACGGGGTCGTCTTAATGCGGTCGAAAAGGCGCTGTTGGGCGGTATCAAGATCCTTGCCGTAGATATGGAACGAATCCGCCTGCCAGTTCAAACGCCCGAGTTTGACCGTCTTGCCCGCGCGCCGGGCCACTTCAGCGGCAATGACGTCACGGTTGAAGAGAATGAAGCCGAACATGTTCATGAAATTGGCGCCCCAGGCGTCATTTGAACGGAAGCGGATATTGCAATTGAGCCACCAGACACCCTCCGAATCCTCGAGTATCCGGTACCAGAGCGATTGGAGGCAGGGAGGATCATAGCAATCGAGATCCACGTCCGGCATCCAGGTGATCATCTGAGCCTGTCGCGTAAAGGGCTGCTTCACCAGCTTCGCAATGACGGCATCGATCTGGTTGATCTTGAAGAATCCCGCTTCCACCGACTGGTAGTTGCGCAGTTCCTTCCAGGCGCCGTAGTTGGCGAGGCGGCCGTGATAGGTGTATTCCCACCGGGTATCGGCCGGATCGTTCATGTTCTTGACCCAATGATCCTTCACGCCCTGCAATTCCATGACGTACTCACGGAGGTCCTCAATACCGCCTGGGAAGGCCTTATGGATCATGGGATCGGCCAGAGGCTCCAGCACGGTGATGTTCATGGTGGAGTCGAGGCTGGCGGGGTCGCCCGGCTTGTCATACTGGGTCCGGAAACGGGTTCCGCCTTCAACCAACGCGCAAAGCGCCTTTTCATAGGCCTCAGCCAGGGTTCGGCCTGTCACATGAAGAACTGGTATGTTTTCCATTCCACCCTCTCCTCAACTGGATAGCACCACCGCGATGACGCCGGCGGCATGATTTGATTTCGCATCAGACTATAGCGAGACCCCGCAGATGTCCAGCCATCACCACTCGAAAACCCTGCGTCCCGGCATCAGCATCAGGCATGAGAATAGCCCCAGCGGTTGAGCCTCTCGCGCAGAATGGCGGCGGGGAGTTGGCCTGGTGCGCCCGAAGAATCGATGTAGCCGTAGGTCAGGCATGACCCAAGGGCCGGGAATTCAGCACGTGTTTCAGAAGCATCCGCGCCCATTCCAATCACGCAAATCGGGCGCCCCTTGTGTTTGGAGAGCAGTTCCTTCAGCGTGTCAATATCCTGCGGGCCCTGAATCAGGGTCGAGATCTTGGGAATCACCCCGGGCGTTTCACCCATGCGCCGGACCAGATCATCCAATTCGCTGATCGGCGGGGTCATTGTGAAATGATGATAGGAGACAATCACAGGCTTGCCCAGCTGCCGTGCCAGTGCGCACAGGGGCTCCCGACTGGGGCTGTGGTATTCCAC
>CAYOQM010000063.1:1554-12642 GCA_964406065.1 uncultured Verrucomicrobiota bacterium | reverse complement strand
CCTAAATCCCCGCCACAGGCGGCGTACTCGCCGCATGTGGCCTTTGCGGGCTTCGTGACCTCTGTTCAAATTCTTTTTTCGGCCCACCCGCCGTCTAACGTATTCCAAGGAAGAAAATTGTCGTGCGCCCGTCCCAGCCGGGTTAGCCGCGGGGGCTCTTGAAGAAGGAGAAGTAATGCTCAAAGAACCGGGGCGCATTCACCGTCAGCGCCACTTCATGCTTCCCTGTCGCCCCGGGGGTCCAATAGGTCAATCCGGCTGACCGCGCGCTTGCCAGTTCAACATCCACCTGACCCTGCTTGAAGCCGCACACCTGATCGTCAAAGATGGAGACGGCCGCGAGGGGGTCATGGAAGGTGATCGTGTCCGCATGCTGGAACCAGACCTCGGCGAAATCCAGTACCGTCCGCAGCAGAGGGGCCTGGAACCGTTCGCGCACGAGGGTGGCGGGAAGTTGAACGCGGCTGGTCACATCCAGGCCAATCGAGCGGTGTTGTTTCACCCGGGCGTGATACACCATGGCCGTGGCCACGGGATCCAGTTTGGCATTCCACTCCAGCGGTCCCCAGCCCGGCGCCTGGTTCGTGAAGATACCGCACATCAGAACCAGTCCCTTGAGCAGGGAGGGAATTTCGGCGTCGGCGGCAAAAAGCGCGGCCACATTGGTCATGGGACCGATCGCCAGGAGCACAATTTCCCCGGGATTCTCGCGGATTGTCCGGCGCAGGAACTCCACCGCCTGCCCTCGGGGGAACTCGGTATCATGCGGCCAGCGGCTGAGCGCCACCGCCTGCTGGGCCTGGGTCTGTTGCGGGACTCCCAACAGGGGCTCCTCGCGTCCCGGGAAAATGGGGACGGATTTTCCCGCGACCTTGCAAAGGGCCGACGCCATGGAGGCACGGCGGCCTGCTTCCCCGGACACCGTGGTGATCCCCATCAGCTCACAGTCGGGGTTGGCCAGCAGATACGCCAGGCAAACCGCATCATCAATATCCGAACCGATATCCGTATCGAGAATGACCTTCGTTTTCTGATTCATTGGAATACCTCCTTGAACACCTTGATATATGCCTGAAACTGTTTCAGGGAGCAATCCGGAGGAATGCGATGGTCGGGCATCGGGACGAAGCCGCCCTCCCGTGCCGGTTCACGCAACCGCTCCAGTTCATTCCTGATGGCATCCTCCCCATGTGGAATAACATGCTTGTCCACGCCTCCCATCATCCGCAACCGACGCCCGTATTGCCGGCGCAGGGCCGCGGCATCCGCGCGCCAGGTGCCAACCTCAATCGGGAAGATGATATCAAAACCGCTGTCCAGCCAGCAGGGTAACAGGTCGTCGATCTTCCCATCCGAATCGATGAGCACGAACGGCACCCCCATGTCGTGGTAGGCGTCAATCATCTTCCTGTAATACCGGTCGTAAAACCGGCGATAGAAGTCAGGGGACAGGAGCGGACCCGTATTGAAGCAGCAATCCTCGAAAATGTAGGCGACATCGAACGACACCTTCTGCAACAGCGGCCGATTGAGTTCAAGATAGTAGTCGGCCTGAAACTCGATCATTTCCTCGTAGAGGCCCGGATCATCGTAGGGCAGATACGAGACCGCTTCCACGCCCATCCACGAGCGCAGATAGCCGAACAAACTGCCGCCGAAAAAGCAGGTCATGTGCTCACGCTGATTCAGCCCATTTGCCCGCTGTTCCCATCCCTTCCGCCAGCGTCTCGGGTCGGCCGGATCCAGGTGGCCCGCAAACCGCCGCCAATCTTCACGGGTGGGCTTGAGGTCGGGTTCGATGGTGTGCGGGATGGTGCTGCCCCGCTTGCCGATCTGGACAATGCCTCCGAGGGGCGTGCGCAGGGTGCGGGTATCGTCATCTTCCGCCATGATTTCCGCCGGGCGGGCTGACCACGGCCCCGGATCCAGCAAGCCCTGATTATTCCAGACCTCACAGCCATCCGGTGAACCCTCCCAGTCGGGATCCATCTCCGGCAGGTTGGGCCCGCAATTGCTCCAGTCGGCCATCGGAATGTCAAGCCCCTCCCGCCGCCAGCACTGCTTGGTCTCAGGCCAGGTGCCGAAATACAAAACCGGCATCCGGTCCACCGGCTGATAGTTCATCACCGCATTGAATCGTTCGCGTCCGTTCATGGATAAGGAGAATACACTGCATTACTTCATATAGCAGTGGACGTGACGCTGTTTTAATAGCATGATCCGATTATGACGACTGTTCCGCCACCCCGAGTCACGCCACCGCTGCCGGGCCTGCTGCCCAAACTCGAACATGCGGGCCGGTTTGCCAGTTCCCGGCATGTGCCCTTCCACACGCACCCCGGGCCGGAGCTGGTCCTGGTCACGCGAGGCGCCTGCACCTGTGATGTCGCCGCGGGACCACGGCTCGCCGGCCGCAAGGGAACGCTGTTTATCCTGCCCGGGGCTGTGGCCCATTCCCAGCAGAATCTCGAATTCGCCCGGACAACCTATGTCGTCTTTTCCGCCCCTGCGATCCTCTTTGATTCAACGCCTCGAATGATCGAAGTCCCCGCCGGCGATCAACTGGAGACGTGGATCGAACAGCTTTGCGATCTGGCCGCTGAACATCCCGGGGCGGGCGAGGTTGTGACCGGCGCCCTGCTTTACACCTGCTTCGCGCGCCTTCATGAACTGGAGCACCGGCAGCAGGCCCGGGACAAACTCCACCCTATCCTGACGAAGGCTGCCGCCCACATCGAGGCCCATTTGACCGATCCGTTCCGGGCGGCTGAACTTGCTCGCCGCTCGGGAGTGAGCGTCAGCCACATGAACACGCTCTTCAGGAAGCATCTCGGCTGTTCGCCATTGACTTACCACCGGAACCGTCGCCTGAGCCGCGCCAAAACGCTTCTCCTGGGCCCCTATGCCCGCGTCAACGAGGTTGCCCTCGCCTGCGGTTACGAGGACGCCAATTATTTCATCCGGCTCTTTTCCCGACAGTTCGGCCTCTCTCCGAATTCCTGGCGTGCCCAAAGGGCCCGCAAGCTTCATTAGGTCGTTTCGGCAAAGCGGCGGGGCGCGACTATCCCGCACGGAACATCTGTCCGATGCGCTTGCCCATCAGGGCTGTGGCCAGGAGAATCCCCGCGCCCAGCAGCGACATCGCCCACACACCCAGCGCGGAGGCGATATTGAGGCCGTTCTCAAGACTCTCAAGCAGGGCATAGATGGCCTTGGTGATGGGATAGAAGTTCTCGGACTGCGCCAGGATCAGGCTGTCCGACACCTCCAGCATGGAGAAGGAGAAGCACAGGATTCCGCCCGCCAGCAGGTTGGCCATGATCAGGGGAAGGGTGATGCGCCAGACCACGCGGAAGGGCGTCGCCCCGAGGTTGGCGGCGGCCTCTTCATAGGAGGAACTCACCTGCTCCAGTCCGGCATGCGCGGCGCGGACCATGTAGGGCAGGCGCCGGATGGCGTAGCTGACCGAGAGCAGGATCATGGGATTGAAACGGGGATCCAACAGGGTATTGGGAAACGCGCCTGAAAAGCATCCCATATAACCGAAGGCAATCACCAGACCCGGAACCGCAAGCGGCAGCATGGCCAACGCATCCAGCCAATCGGAACCCCAGATCCGTTTGCGCACGCAAAGCCAGGCGATTCCAAAGCCGATGACGACATCCAGAAACGTGGCACACAACGAAAGGGACAGGCTGTTTACCAGGGCGGTGCGTGTCATCTCCGAATTCAAGGCTCGACCGAAGAACTCCAGGGTAAACCCCTGGGGCAACACGGTCAGGAACCATCGGTGGCTGACCGACAGCAATACAACGCTGATATGCGGCAGAACCGCCGCCAGCAGGACCCCGCCCGTCAGCAACCCGGCAACCCAGGCGCCGGTCCGCGACAACGGGATTTCGCGCCGGCCCAGGCTGAGCCGCCCCAGCGTGGCCACGGAGCGCTGGCGTGCGAGGATCTGCTTGCTGATCCAGAATCCCACGGCGGAAATGACCAGTACCAGGGCTACCTGGGCGTAGCCGGCGGGGTTGGTTCCGATTTCCGCCACGCGGTCATAGATGGCCACCGGCAGCACGCGCCGCACCCCGAACACCAGCGGCGTGCCGAGCTCGGTAAATGACCAGATGAACACCAGCACCATGCCGGCAAACAAGCCCGGCATGGCCAGCGGCAGCGTAACGCGCCGGAAGACCCGCGCCGGCGAGGCCCCGAGGTTTTGCGCCGACTCCTCCAGCGAGGGGTCAATATTCGCCAGCGCCGCCACGAGGTTCAGGAACAGGATAGGGAATAAATGCAGGGTCTCCAGCAGGATGATCCCCAGCAAGGGGAACCGGCCCAGCCAGTCAACGGGACCGTCTGCCAGCCCGAGGTTCATCAGCAGCGTGCTCAACGCCCCCGCCCGCGCGAAGAGCATCTTCATTCCCACGGCGCTCACAAAGGGCGGGAGAATCATCGGCAACAGCAGCAACCCCGACCAGATCGCCTTGCCGGGAAAAGCATACCGGGCAAAGAGCCAGGCCAGCGGCAAGGCCACCATGACGCAACAGGCAGTCACCCCGAAGGCAATGGTGAAACTGGTGGCAATGGTTTCCAGTTGAACCGGGTTGGTGAAGAGCCCGGTGATGTAGAGGAGCGTGAACCCCTGTTTGTCCCACAAGGCGCGGCTGAACACGTGGGCCATCGGCCAGACGAGGAACACCGCCAGGACGGCAACAATCAGCACCACCGACAACCGTGTTCCTAACTGGTTCTTCATAGGGTTTCCTGCCACCGGCACCCTGCTAGCGCTCTATCAGGACAATATTGGCGGGAGCCACGCCCCAGCGCCCCCGATCGCCTTTACTGAGGTCAAGGCTTTGCGCCGTGAGCAGCGTGGCCTTCAATTCCATTCCCGCCGCCGACAACGACACGGTGACCGTGGCGCCATTCATCCGGAGGGCCGTGACCTCAGCCTCAAACACATTCAGACCACCCCCGTCGCCGGTCACGGGCCGAAGATTCTCGGGACGGATGAGACAACCGGTGCGGCCGGATTTCAAGGCGGGACTGGCTCCGCTCATCCGCCACTTACCCAATGGCGTCTCCACGCTCCCGTCGCCCGACTCCTGAACCATGACTCCCGTCCCCGACAGCAGGTTGGCTTCGCCCAGAAAATCGGCACAAAAGGCGTTGGGCGGCCGCGTATAAAGGCCCAGCGGTGTTCCCAAGGCGCTGATACGCCCCGCCAGCATCACCGCCATGCGGTCGGCCAGCGACAGGGCATCGGCCTGGTCATGCGTGACGTAGACGAAGGTGATGTCCGTGGTCTTGCGGATCGCATCGATTTCCTGGCGCATCTCCACCCGCAACTTGGCATCGAGGTTCGAGAGCGGCTCGTCGAGCAGGATGATGGAGGGATTCAACACCAGCGCCCTGGCCAGCACGACGCGTTGTTGCTGGCCGCCTGAGAGTTGTCCGGGCTTCCTGACGCCCAAGCCCTCAAGGCCCACCCGCTTGAGCACCTCATCAACCCGGGCGCCGATGTCACGGCGGGGCACCTTGCGCTCCACCAGGCCAAAGGCGACATTGTCATGGACGTTCAAGTGCGGCCACAAGGCGTAGTTCTGGAATACCATCGGCGCCCCGCGCTCGTGTACGGGTAGCGAGGCCACATCAACGCCCTTGAAAAGAATGGCGCCTGTATCCGGCGTTTCAAGTCCGGCGAGGATGCGCAGCAACGTGGTCTTGCCGCACCCGGACGGACCCAGCAGGAAGAACATTTCCCCCGCCTCGACCGAGAAGGAAACATCATCCAGCGCCGTGACCGCGCCAAACCGTTTCGAGATGTTGCGAACTTCAATTGCCGTGGGCATGCCGGGTTCCTTTCGGCAGGCAGTAGATCATAATTGCCCGAATCGGACAATATCAACCCCCGCTGTCGCGCATGGAGGGCCTCTTTGATTTCCGGTAGTTTTGATTGGAGCCGGGGTGCCCTCACCCCGGTCACGATCACGCAGGCAAACAGGGGTCAAAGACCGGGACGAGGGCGTCCCGGCTCCAGAACACCGAAGTCACCTAAACTCTCAATATGCACCTTGGTTCTTCACGGGCCTGTCTGGACTGCTATGAGCCCCTACACAACCCTCTTCACCGGGCCGAAAGGGTTCTGCCGTAATCGAAGAAATGCCGCAGGGTCTTGTAGTCCACACTGGGAGGGATCGAGTGGTCCGAGTGCAGGATATAGCCGCACCCCTGCCGCAAGACGGGCATCACGCTGCGCTCCAGTTCACGGTCCACGCGGTCGAGATCGTTGGATTCAAGCTCGCGGATATCCACCCCGCCGCAAAAGGCGATCTTGTCCCCGAATTGTTTGGCAAGCCTGGGCAAATCCATGCCGGCCTTGACCTCCATCGCCTGGAGGCAATCCATCCCGGCCTCAATCAGGCCCGGCACCAGCGGCTCGACATAACCGCAGGAATGGACCATCACCTTGCGTCCCAGTTCATGCGCCCAATCGAACAGGTACTTGTGTCCGGGCAGCACGATATCCTCGTACATCGCGGGCGACATGAAGGGCTTCTCCTTGAACCCCATATCCTCGTAAAACCAGAAGGCGTCGGGCAGTCCTTCCTCGGCAAACAGAACCTCCAGGTGCATGCGGGTCATGCGGGCATACGTCATCACCATGTCCTTGACCCAGTCCGGATCCAGGGCCATTCCCATCAACATGTACTCGTGGCCGCATAGGGGGTGCATTTGTTCAAAGGGGGCGACCCCGGCCCAGAAGAAGGCGCGCCCCTCCTCCGCCGCGGCCTGCCGCGTGTTGCGGTACGACTCGAACTGCACGCGCCGCCGGTCGAATTTGACCAGATGGGGCCGGGTCTTCTGTTCCCATCCTTCCCGGTCCATTACGCTGAAGGCCACATGTTCAGGCGTTCCCGAACGGTTCTTCCAATACCGCAACTGGGCTCCATTGCCGTCGAGTTTCAGGATGGTTTCATCCGTTTCCTCAATGGTCACCGGAACAAAATCGATATCGGCACAACTGCCAAGCCAGCCGCCCGTCCGCCAACTCATGTCGAAATGACGAGCATGATCCTCGCCCTCCTTGAGGTGGCCTTCCTGGACATAGCGCCTGGTGGTCTCGCCCCACAACCCATCCCCGCAGGGCAGCATATCCACCGGTTCACGATTCAACGCCCTTAACACGCGCTCTTTATGTGTCATCATGCAGCACCTCTATTTGTACTTATCAACCATTCGTGAAAAATCCCCGTCATCCCCATACTTCCCGACCGCCTCACGAGACGCAGTACGGGGTCTGGCGGCCACCCGTGCGGTATTATCGGCTTTCCTTTAACAATTCTGACAGCCTCCACGCGATGCGATGACCCAGACTATGCCGGATCTGCAGAAACTGAGGAATGGACATTTCGCGCAAGCATTTGTATCTTTCCGGCATGCACCCCAAGATGCTTGCCTTGACCACGACAACGGCGGACATAACGTCGTGCACACCGGACTGGGTTTGGAATAATCCGGGAGGTTCCCGTGATGAAGTGAACCTCTGGCTGGTCACGAAGGGAATCGGAAGCCTGGAAATACAGGAGAAGGTCTACAAGGTCGGTTCCGGATCATGTTTTTTCATCCGCATGGGGGAGCCCTGCCGGGGACGACATGATCCCAGCCAGCCCCTGACGGTCTTATGGTCGTTGTGTCAACTCAAGCAGGGTTGGCCAACGGCAAGGGAGCGGCCGGCGGTATACCGGGAGGTGGCCAACCTTTCCTTCATCAGCCAGCTCTATTCCCTGGCGATCCACAGCCACAACAATCCCCGCTCCTCCCGGACTGAAACCGACATGTTGATGCGGGCGGTATTTCTTGCGGTTGCCGAGGAAGACAGCCAGGCGGCGGCCTCCCGTGCTGAGTCACGCATCCCGAAAATCCTCGAGATTGCCGAGCGCATGCGGTCCAGGCCCGGGCAGTCCTACATCATGGCCGAGTTAGCCAGGGAATGCGCCTGCTCGACGGGGCATTTCTCGCGTCTCTTCCGGAGTGCCACCGGCATGTCGCCCCGAGCGTTCATTACCCACTCCCGGATCAGCGCCGCGCGCAGCATGCTGCGGGGTTCAAGCCATAAGATTGCCCACATCGGCGCTGAATTGGGCTATGCGGACATCTTCCACTTCAGCCGCCAGTTCAAGGAGAAGACCGGGCTTTCCCCCAGCGAGTACCGCGCGTGACGCGGGGCCTTCGCGCTTGCCTAGATGACCTCAGCGGCAGTATCATTTCCACCATTTTACAAAGGATCCCATGAGCGACAGAGTCAACACCATACCCATTGACGAGGGCGAAATAGGCGGCATCCTTGCCGCAGCCACGCATCCTGATGCATCCGGGATCCGGGCCGTGCTTGCAAAGGCCCTCCTGATGAAGGGGCTCGATTTGGCAGATGTGGCAACCCTCTCAACCCTCAGTGACCCCGAACTGCTGGGGGAGCTCTTTGAGGCTGCCCGACGCGTCAAGGATGAGATCTACGGGAAACGGCTGGTTATCTTTGCCCCTCTTTACATCTCCAATCTCTGCGGGAACGAATGCCTGTATTGCGCCTTCCGCGCCAGAAACACCGCGATCAAACGACAGGCCCTGTCGCAGGCGCAGATCGCGGACGAGGTCCGGATCCTGATCAACCAGGGCCACAAGCGGGTTCTGCTGGTGGCGGGCGAATCCTATCCGCAGGAAGGATTTTCCTATGTCCTGAAGTCCATTGAAACCGTATACAGCGTCAAGGAAGGCAACGGGGAGATCCGCCGCGTCAATGCCAACATCGCGCCGCTGACGGTGGACGAGTTCAGGCAATTGAAAGCGGCCCGCATCGGCACCTACCAACTCTTCCAGGAAACCTACCACCAGGGCACCTACAAGGCGGTGCATCTTGGCGGAAAGAAGGCGGATTACGCCTGGCGGGTGACCGCTCCTGACCGCGCCATGCAGGCCGGCATTGATGATCTGGGCATCGGGGTCCTGTTCGGGCTTTTCGACTGGCGGTTTGAACTGTTGGCGATCATGCAGCATGTCCGGCACCTGGAACGGCATTTCGGTGTCGGCCCCCACACCATCAGTGTTCCGCGGCTGGAACCGGCCACGGGATCGGACATGGCCAACCAGCCGCCGAAACCGGTCTCCGATGTGGACTTCCGCAAGATCGTCGCCATCCTGCGCCTGGCGGTTCCCTACACGGGAATCATCATGTCGACCCGTGAGAACGCGAACCTGCGACGGGAAACCTTTGCGCTCGGGGTATCGCAGATCTCCGCCGGAAGCCGGACGAATCCCGGCGGATACGGGGACGGCGAACAGGACGACAGCAGCCAGTTCTCCCTCGGCGACCACCGGACCCTTGATGAGGTGGTCCATGATGTGGCGACACTGGGATACATCCCTTCGTTCTGCACTGGCTGTTACCGGCTCGGCCGAACCGGTTCGACCTTCATGGATCTGGCCAAGCCGGGCGACATCAAGCATCACTGCGACCCCAACGCGCTCTCCACATTCCAGGAATACCTGCTGGACTACGCCAGTCCCTCCACCCGCGCCACCGGTGAAGACCTGATCGCCAGGACGCTGTCAGGCATGACTCCCCAACAGCGGGCGGTTTCGGAAAACCTCATCAGCCAGGTCAAGGCCGGGCAACGGGACGCACTCTGCTGACACGGACAGGCAGAGAACTTCACCACGGAGCCGACGGAGGTTCGAGAGAGAGAGCGGAAGAATGTTGACCTCAATAACGTACTCGTTAGTGATTGAAATCCCGCACCATTCTCCCCCCATCCGCTCTCCCGCAAGTCTCCGTCGACTCCGTGGTCATCCCAGACTTATTTCTTGCCCAGCATCCGGGTCAGGGTGAGCAGGAAGTCGCGGTTATCGGCACAGAGGTAGCGCATCTCCCCGCCCATGCGGCTGAAGGTCTTGCAGTAGCGCTGATAGTAGGCTGGATTCTCCTTGGGAGGCTCCCCATCCTTCTGCCAGTCCCACGTTGATTCCGCCAGGTCCACCACGGCAATCGTGTGGCCATCAATGCGTGCTCCCTGCTGCAGGGCGAGGTTTTGCGACAAGGACAATGCCTTCTCGAAGATCATGGGCGACATCACGGCGGACCCCACGGAAAGATACACCCCGTCCTTGATCCCGCTGATCGAGTGGGCGAAGGACAGGAAATCGCGCAGTGCCGTGCGGCCGATGGCCGCCCCATGGTTCATGGGATGGTTGTAGATGATATCGTGCCCGATCATCGGATGCCCGGTGAAGGGAATTCCCAGCCGGCAGGCCGCCGCCTGGGCGCTGTAGGACTTGAAGGGATGCGGAACAGCCAGCCAGCCCGGCTTCAGGTTGAATTTCCGGATCACCCCCAGCAAGTCCGCGGCGGCCGCGATGCAGTCCTCCGCGTCGGACCCGTTGACATCCGAGATCTTCGCCCTCAAGTCCCCCGCGGAGGGAATATTCAACCCTTCCCGGTCGATCAGCCGCCCCACCGATTCCCCGTAGCCCAGTCCCTCGTATGCCCCCACCACGAGGGCCAGATTGATGAAGAATCCGGTCTCCTGCCAGATACCGAACTCGCCCCGGGCAACATTAACGCGCACATCCTCGCTGCTCTGCCCGAGATAGGCAAATTCCCAATCATGGATGATGCCGGCCCCGTTGGTGGCCAGATGCGTGACCCACCCCTGCTCCATGAGGCGGATCAGGACCGGCGCCAGTCCGTTCTTGATGGAATGGGCGCCGAACGCCAGCACCACCGGCCGGTTGGCCGCGCGGGCCGCTTTGATTCGCTCCACGAGGCCAGGCATGGCCTTCAGCGCCTCCGGCGCCAGCGGACGCGGGGCCTGCCCGGGATCGACATGATCCTTGACGATGGCGAGCTTGTTGGGACGTTGCGCCAGCGGCTTGATCACCAGGCGCGACCGATCAAGTTGCGGATAAGGCATGGGGTAACTCCTTCACTTCCAGACACCGGCACACGCTAGCGCAATGATTAATCAATGACAAGACTACAGCATGCGGGCGCACGACAATTATCTTCCTTGGAATACGTTGGACGGCGGGTAG
>CAYOQM010000063.1:0-1544 GCA_964406065.1 uncultured Verrucomicrobiota bacterium | reverse complement strand
AAATTTGAACAGAAGGTCACGAAGCTCGCAAAGGCCACACGCGGCGAGTACGCCGCCTGTGGCGAGATTTAGGCAGGAAAATCAATATCGTCAAGGTTGGATCCGCGAAGCGGACCCCTTATCCCTTCGTGGTCTTAGTGATCTTCTGTTCAATACGATTCTTCCGTTTATAGGCCGCAAGAAGAATTTGAACAGAAGCTCACAAAGCTCACAAAGGCCACACGCGGCGGGTACGCCGCCTGTGGCGGGATTTAGGCAGGAAAATCGATATCGTCAAGGTTGGTTCCGCGAAGCGGACCCCTTACCCCTTCGTGGTCTTCGTGAGCTTCTGTTCAAAACTATTCTTCCGTTTCGGGATGCGAGTATATGGCGTGGTATATATTATAGCGCGGGAATAGGACCTTTTGTGTGTCTCCCCGATATTTGTCGTGCTCCCGCAACATGCGGCGCCAAAAGTCAGGCCTTCCCTGCCATCGCGATACCTGCTAGCATTTTCACATGACTGCGGCGGCACCGGAATTCCTTTCAATCTGCATCCCTACACGAAATCGAAGTGTTTGGCTGACGCGAGCCCTCTCGCGACTGGCCTCTGAACTTCACGCCGGCGACATTGGCCCTGATGTCGTCAGGATCTATATTTCCGACAACTGTTCCACGGACGACACCGGGACCGTGGCCAGGACCTTCCAGGACCTGCTGCCCCATCTGGCTTATTCCCGCCACCCCTCCAATCTGGGCGGCGACCCCAACATCATACACTGCCACAACCTCGGAACCGGAACCTACCGCTGGGTCATGGGGGATGATGATGCCATCCGCCCGCACGCCCTGGCCTATATCCTCGACCGCTTGCGCACACTCCAGCCCGCGCTCTTCATCAACAGCGAGGGGCGATACGCCTGCGGCTTCAGGACTCCGGCTGAGTTCGATAACTATCCCGCCTTCGCGAACACCTGCATGCGGGTCAATCCACATATGCTGCTCGCCCATAGCCTGATCACGGCCAACATCTTCCGCTCGGACTGCTTCAATTACGAACTCGCCATGTCGCGGATCACGACCTGCTACGGGCATATGTACGGACTCGTCGAACCGCTGTTGCGCGCCTCCGGAGGAGTGTTTGTGACAGACCGCACAACCATCACCGTGCGGGATTCCAGCCTCGACCCCATTGACGGCATCTGGCCGACCGACATGTACAAGTTGTGGGGCGATTACCTGGACTGGCTGAAGGCACAAATCGAATTAAAGGAGCTCGACCGCTCCTGTATTCCTGAATACATCCGGCGGGCATTTATCCTGGAGCTGAAAACCCACCCCTTCATGACCGCCTGGCGCCACGCGAAGCATCTCCACCGGGCTCAAACCTGGAAGGCCCTGCGGAAATTGCTCACCTCGCCCTGATTCCACCCCACGATTCGCCGGGGCAGTCAGTCCGGCTTTCTTCGCTTCAAGACTGCAACGACACCGGCCACCAGCGCGAGATAGCCCAGTCCCTGCATGTAAACCGACCCGAGTGCAGGCGTGTAATTCAATACCACGGT
>CAYOQM010000062.1:10204-12853 GCA_964406065.1 uncultured Verrucomicrobiota bacterium | reverse complement strand
ACCCTGCCGACCTTCATCGAGAAGGAAATCCTGGAAACCGAGCCCGGTGCCCGCGGCAACACCGCCACCAATGTGCTCAAGCCCGCCACGATCAACGGCGGCTTCCAGATTCAGGTGCCGCTGTTCATCAACCAGGGCGACACCATCAAGATCGACACCCGCACCGGCGAATACGCCGACCGCGTGCTGAAGAAGTAAGGTTGAACACCCGATCGCCTCACCTCGAACAGGCCCGGCTGCAAACCCTGCGGCCGGCCCTGGAACTGCGCAGCCGCCTGCTGCAGGGCCTCCGCGGCTGGTTTGACCGCGAGGGGTTCATTGAAGTCGAGACCCCGGTTCGCCTGCCCACTCCGGCTTTGGAATTGAATATCGATGCCGAACCTTCCGGCGCCGCTTTCCTGCGAACCTCACCGGAATTGCATATGAAACGGCTGCTGGCCGCCGGGTATGACCGCATCTATCAGATCGGCCCCTGTTTCCGGAAAGGCGAACGCGGCGACCGGCACCATCCCGAGTACACCATGCTGGAATGGTACCGGACCAACGCCGATTATCTGGACATCATGCGGGACACGGAACAGTTGCTGGTCTCCCTAGCTGAACTGCCCGGTCAGACCGCCCTCCTCCCCCCGCCCCCCTTCCCCCGCTTCACCGTGGAATCGCTTTTCCTGGAACATGCGGGATGGAACCCGGTAGCCGACTACGACGCGGAGCGGTTCGAGCACGATCTGGTCACCCGGGTCGAACCGGCATTGCCGCGGGATACCCCCGCATTCGTGATGGATTATCCCGCGCCCGCCGCCGCGCTCTCCCGCCGAAAACCCGGGCGGCCACAGGTCGCCGAACGCTTCGAGCTTTACATCAACGGGGTTGAAATCGCCAACGCCTTCAGCGAACTGACCGATCCCGTTGAACAGCGGCGCCGTTTTGAGGATTGGGCGGCACAGCGGCGCGCCCATGGCTCCCCCGTTTATCCCCTCGACGAAAACTTCCTGGCGGCGCTGGAACTTGGAATGCCCCCTTCGGGCGGAATCGCCGTGGGCATCGACCGGCTTGCCATGGTGCTGGCCGGCGCCTCCTCCCTCGACGCCGTCATGGCCTTCCGGGAGCCGGATCACATTGCCCGGCCTTAGCAGCCCGTTTAAAAGGCCGTGGATCTTCGTAGCCGCGCCTGATAAGGCGTGGATCTTCGATCGGTTGCGGGCTTATTTGGGATCGTCCACCGCTTAACAGCGGCGGCTACACATTTTCTCAGGCTATTAGCCCTCACGCCTCGTGGCGCACAAGCTGGAACAGGCGGGATTTTAGCAGTTCGAGGCCTACCCCGCTTTCAGCCGAAACCGGCAGGGGCTTGGTTCGCGTTTCCTTGCGGAAACGGGTCAGATTCTCCTTTGCCTCCGGGAGATCCATTTTGTTGGCGACGACAAGGATCGACCGCTGCAGGAGTTCCTCGCTGTAGAATTTCAACTCGCGCTGAAGGATGCGGTAATCCTCAACAGGATCGCGGGCTTCCGAGCCTCCCATGTCGATCACGACCGCCAGACAGGCAGCCCGCTCCACATGGCGCAGGAAACGATCCCCGAGTCCAACCCCCTTGTGGGCGTCCTTCACCAGGCCGGGAATATCGGCCACGGTATAAGACGTGTCGTCAAACTCATCGCCCACCTTGACCGTGCCGATGATGGGGTTGATGGTGGTGAAGGCGTAGGGCGCGACCTTGGGATGAGCGTTGCTGATCTTGCTCAGCAGGGATGATTTACCTGCGTTGGGGAAGCCGACGAGCCCGACATCCGCCAGCAACTTGAGCTCCAAACGGATGTGTTTTTCCTCACCCGCTTCCCCATCGGTATGCTCATAGGGAGTCTGATGGGTTGAAGTCTGCCAGTGGGGGTTGCCCAGCCCCCCTTTGCCTCCCCTTGCGATCTGAACCTCCTGCTCTGGCTCCGCCAGATCGAACAATACCTGGCCTGACTGAACATCACGGATTTCAGTGCCACAGGGAACGGGAATGACCAGGTCCTTGCCGTTGCGGCCATGCATCCGCTTTCCCATTCCGTGCTGGCCGCTCTCGGCCCGCTGTTGGGGATTGAAAAAGAGGGCGATCAGACTGTCGGTGTTAGGATCCACCTTCAGGATAATATGGCCACCACGGCCGCCGTCGCCACCGTCCGGCCCGCCCTTGGGAACATATTTTTCCCGGCGAAAACAAAGACAGCCATTACCCCCGGCGCCGGCCGCGACATGAATCGCCACCGAATCAACAAACTTCCGGTTTTTCATGGATCCATCCGTTTCCCTGTCAAGGCCTGCAAGACAAAGGCCGCGCCCCAAGGACGCGGCCTGTTCAACACGAACCCGTACTTCGTCACGGTTATGCCGTCACGGCATCCGCCACCACGGTCACGCGGCGGCCTTCCTTCTCGAACTTCACCTTGCCGGGCACCAGTGAAAATACGGTGTTATCGTTGCCCAGTTTGGTATTGCGGCCCGCCAGAACCTTGGTGCCACGCTGCCGAATGATGATGCTGCCCGCTTTTACGGTTTCGCCGTCGTACGCTTTCACGCCGAGACGCTGGCCGGGACTATTCCGTCCGTTAACTCTACTGCCGCCTGCTTTCGACATAAACTCCGCTCCTCTTCAACCGATAC
>CAYOQM010000062.1:7525-10167 GCA_964406065.1 uncultured Verrucomicrobiota bacterium | reverse complement strand
GGTGACCGACTTTCCGCCTGTACCCCTTGCGGCGTTTCTTCTTGAACGCGACCACCTTGGGCGCCTTGACCTGCTCCACAATCCGGGCACTCACTTTGGCGCCCTCGAGCAGGGGGGTTCCGATCCGCAGATCGGTGCCATCGGAAAGCGCCAGCACTGAATCCAGGGCAATGGTGCTACCGGCCTCTCCCTTGAGAAGTTCAACTTTGAGGGTGTCGCCGGCCTTCACCCGGTACTGCTTGCCACCCGTTTCAATAACTGCATAGGCTTCCATAATATCCATCCTTAATCCAGGGTAGAGGCTGTTTCCCCGCTTCCTGCTAACAAAAGGGGGGACATGGTATGGATTGCCCCCCCTGATGTCAACGCTTCTTTTCTGCAAACGCCACCGAATTACAAGGACACGATGGTGACAGCATCACCGCCGGGGGTCTGGCCGGATTCGCCGAGCCGGAAGTTGCGGAGCCCAAGTTTCCGCAGGTGCTGGTGCAGCGCCTTTCTAAGCGCCCCGCTGCCATGCCCGTGAATCACCCGCGCCTCCACACACCCCGACAACAGGGCCTCGTTGAGGAAGGACTCCAGGCGGGCAATCATCTCCTCCACCCGGAGGCCGTGCATGTCGATTTCACGGACCGGCCGCCCCGGTTGCCGCGCCCGCTGTTTCACAATGCCCCCCGCCGGTTCCGGCGCCCGGGTCTTGCGCGGCGGCCCGAGCCCCGACACCGACACATTGAGATTCACCTTGCCCGTCGCCACTACGGCACGTGTTCCGTCACGGCTCAGGGAAAGAACCACCCCGTGATCCTTGAGCCGTTCAATCCAGACCCGGTCACCTGCCGCGGGCCCGCTCCCCTGTTTGCCATTCACATTCATGTCGCCCCGGTGTTTACCACAGATAACGCCCGTGAGTCGAGGACTTGACCGACAGCCTTCCAGCCCTGATAATCCTCCGCCATGTCTTTCACGGTTCTATTCTTGTGCACGGGAAACTATTACCGCAGCCGGTTCGCCGAAATCCTGTTCAATCAACTGACGGCCGGCAACCAGACCGCCCTCCGCGCCGAGTCCCGCGGCATTGCCATTGAACTGGGCGTCGACAATGTCGGCCCCATTTCCGCCCATACCCTCAAGGAGCTAGACCGGATGGGCATCGATGATCCCTCGCATTTGCGCTTCCCCCTGCAGGTCAGCGAACAGGATTTCCGGAACGCCAACCTGATCATTGCCCTGGATGCCGACGAACACCACCAGATGATGCGCGAGCGTTACCCGGACTGGGCCAGCCGAATCGAATACTGGAACGTGCCTGACATCGGGGGGATCCCCCCTGAACAGGCACTCCCGGCCATCAAAACCAAGGTTGCGGAGTTGATCCTGAGGCTCGCGCCCCTATGAGCGAGACCGTCATCGAGGCCCGTAACCTCCGGAAGCGTTACGGCGACTTCACCGCCGTGGACGGCATTTCCTTCGCCGTCCAGCGGGGCGAGTTGTTCGGGTTACTCGGCCCCAACGGCGCCGGCAAAACCTCCACCATCCGCATGATCTACGGCTTCTCGCCCCTGAGCGGGGGCTCCCTCCGCGTGTTCGGCCTCGACATCGGCACCGAGTGGCGCGCCATCCGCAGCCGGCTGGGCGTCTGCCACCAGGACGACAGCCTGGACGAGGAAATGTCCGTGCGCGACAACCTGGAGCTCTTCGCCGGCTTCTTCGGCATCGCCCGGTCGATCGCCCGGGAACGCGCCACCCGGCTGCTGGCCTTTTTCGGTCTTGAAAACCGCGAAAAATCCAGCGTGCGGGAATTGTCGGGCGGCATGATGCGCCGCCTCGCCCTCGCCCGTGCCCTGGTCAATGAGCCGGATCTGCTGATCCTCGATGAACCCACCACCGGACTCGATCCGCAAACCCGCCACCAGTTGTGGGGAAAACTGGCCGACCTGAAGCGCCAGGGCGTGACCATCGTGCTCACCACCCACTACATGGAGGAAGCCGCCCAGCTCTGCGACCGCCTGATCATCATCGATCACGGACGGATCCTGGTCGAGGGCCGACCCCGCGACCTGATCGCCCGCTACGTGGGTAACGAGGTCATCGACAGCAGCCCGGTCTGCGACGAGTTACGCACCTTCGTCAAGACACGCGGACTGGATCACGAGGACCTCGGTCACCGCATGCTGATCTACAGCAAGGGGGACGAGACCCTCTACCATGAGATTGTCCAGACCTTCTGCCGCGACAACTGCATCCTGCGCATGGGCACGCTGGAAGATGTGTTCCTGAAACTGACCGGCCGGGAGTTGCGGGAATGAGCCATCCCCACCAGCTCACCTGGAGGCTCCTGCGGGTCTGGCGCCGCGACTGGCTCGTGACGCGGAAGTCCTGGCTCATCGGGTTCCTCACCCCGCTGCTGGAGCCGGTCCTCTACATTGCCTCGCTGGGCTTCGGCTTCCGCATGATGATCCCGGAGGTCCGCTATGAGGGACACATCCTGACGTATGTCGTGTTCATGGCGCCGGCCATCATCGCCACCAACATCATGTACACGGCGTTCATGGAGAACTCCTTCTCGTCCTTCGTGCGCATGTATTACCAGAAGACCTACGACGCCATCATGGCCACCCCGCTCTCGGTGGACGAGATCATCG
>CAYOQM010000062.1:0-7515 GCA_964406065.1 uncultured Verrucomicrobiota bacterium | reverse complement strand
GCTTCGGGCTGGTGCATTTCCCGTCCGGCCTCGGAATCCTCCCCCTCGCCGTCGTCGGCGCGTTCCTGTTCGGAACCATCGGGATGATCTTCACCGGACTCGTCAAGAGCATCGACATGTTCAACCTGCCGATCTTCCTGTTGGTGACTCCCATGTATCTTTTCAGCGGAACCTTCTTCCCGCTGGAGAATCTTCCGGACTGGGCCCAGGTCGTGGCGTGGTTCCTGCCGCTATCGCATCTGGTGCGGCTGGCCCGCAATTTGTGTCTGGGGACCGTCACCTGGCACGAGGTACTGCTGTCGGGTAGTTACCTGGTCGCGGCCAGCGTGCTGCTGTTCCCTGTGGCGCGGCGCATCATGCAGCGCCGCCTGGTGAAGTAACCGGCTAGAGGAGCGTCAACCGGCGGCCGGTTCCGGGCAGGCTGTAGATGTGCTGGTGTTTCAGCCGCATGAGACGGTACGGCGGGTCACCGGCCTTCACGGAACGCCCGCCGAACAGGCGGTCTCCAAACGCCGTGAGGTATCCCGCCTGCTCCGCGGCAGTCTCGCCCGGATAACTCCCGATCGCCCAGGGGAAACACATGTGGCGGACCGTGTCGGTCCCCAGTCTCGCGTTGAGCTGGATCCGCGCTTCCGCCAGATCGGCCAGGATAACGGCATCACGCTCGGCGGGCGTCTCCTGCCGTCCCTCAAAGGAGGCCGCCAGGTGGCGCAGTGTCCGCTCCCAGTCGGGACGCAGGAAGAACTCCGCTCCGCCGTTTTCACGGACATGCCGCGTGCAGGCCTCAAAGGCGGCCGGGTTGTCATAACGCAGGGCCGTTGAATACCGCGAGCGCTGGGTATAGAGCGGCGCGCCCAGATCGGCGGGCTCAAGAAAGCGCTCGCCGGAACCGGTGTCCAGCCGCGGATACAGGTGGGGATGCCGCGAGAATCCGGGCTGCACGAAGCCGCCGATGACGGCCTCGGAGAAGATCATGGTATGGCGCAAGGTATGGGCCTGGATATCGAGGGTGCCCGAGTCGTGCAATGCCTTGAGCTCGCACCAGGCGGCGAAGGGAACGGCGGACTCGTCCACGCCGGAGGGCGGCCCTGACGGCGATTCCAGCGTGGCCCGCGGCGCGGCCAGTTCCGGGACACGGGCGGGACTGACATAGGTGATGGCCCGGAATCCGTGGCGGCGCAGGAGCGGGGCGGCCACGGTCCAGAGGCTGGCCCAGGCATCATCAAAGCAGAGCGCCACTGACCGGGGCCCGGGATGAATGCCCTCACGGACAAATGCGGCGATGGCTTCGGAGGTGACGGTCCGGTACCCGTTGGCGGACAGGTAGGCGAGATAGGGTTCCAGCCCCTGCGGGGTGGCCTCGTGGAAATGGAAGACCGGGAGCCAGCGCCCCAGTCCGCCGCCGAACAGGAACCGGGGATAGCAGCCGGTGACCAGATCCAGCACGGCGCGCCACGGCGTGTGCCGTTCCGCAAACGGAATCCGGCCCTGCTTCATGAGCGGCCCTCCAACTGGCGGATGGCACGTTTCACGCAATCGCCGGTTATGGTCCAACTGCCCGCCACATAACCGGCCAGCAGGGCGTTGTCGCACACGGCATTGATGACGCGGGGAATCCCTTCGGTATGCCGGTACACCAGTTTCACCGCCCGATCATCAAAGGCCAGCCGCCCGTTGCCGCCGGCGGTGGCCAGGCGGTGGGCGATGTAGGGACCGGTCTCGTCCTCGTCCAGCGGGCCCAGGTGATAGCGCACGGTAATGCGCTGGCGGAGCTGGCGCAGGGAGGGCGACTTGAGTTTTTCCTCCAGTTCGGGCTGGCCGATCAGGACAATCTGGATCAGCTTCTGCTGGGCGGTCTCAAGATTGGAGAGAAGCCGGATCTGTTCCATGAGCTTCGGGGTGAGGTTCTGGGATTCGTCAATCAGCAGAGCCACGTTTTCACGGGCTTCCATCCGGGCCAGCAGGAAGGTATTGAGCATCTGGACGAGGCTGAGCATATCCTTGCCCGTCGTTTTCAGCCCGAAATCCTGGAGGATGGCGCGGATCATCTGCGTTTCCGTCAGGCAGGGATTCAGGATGAGGGCCGTCTGTACCTGCCGGCCGAGTTCGGCGAGCACGGCGCGACAGAGCGTGGTCTTCCCCGAGCCCACTTCACCGGAAAGCTGGATGAACCCCTTGCGTTCCCGGATGCCGTACATCACGTGGTTGTAGGCTTCGCGGTGATGCCGCGACATGAACAGGTAGTGGGGATCCGGGGTGATGTTGAACGGCGCCTCGCGAAGCTGGAAATACTCGAGGTACATGTCAGGGGGTGTCGGCAAAGCGCCAGACCGGTTGGTAATCAGGCGTGAGGGGAAGATTCAAAAGACTGGAGCGGATGAGGTCGACGGGAATGGCATTCTCGGCGAGCACCGCATCATTGAACGCCTGTTCGGTCAGCAGGCCCTTGCCGACGGTTTCGCGTCGCAGGGCTTCGAGCTGGAGACTGCCGAGCAGATAGCTGGCCTGATAAAGGGGCGAGAAACCGTCGTCCGCGAACCGGCGCGCCTCGGCTGTTGCGCCGAGCCGCTCGTGGCCGACGCGTTCGACCAGGAAATCCGCCATGTCGCCGGGCGTCATGCGTCCGAGATGGAACTTGAGGGTCACGATGACGCGCGCGGCCCGTGTCATCCGCCAGAACAACATTCCGATCCGGTTCTCGGGGGACTGGGCCCAGCCCAGATCCCAAAGCCGGCGCTCCCAGTAGAGGGCCCAGCCCTCAACCAGGAAGGGAGTGCTGAAGCGGGCTCGCTGCACGTTGTGCCGCTGGGCCTGGAACCGTTGCAGGTGATGGCCGGGGATCAGTTCATGAGGGGTCACATTGCGGGTGAAATGCCGGTTGTTCCCGCGCATGGTCATGAGCTTGTCATCCTGCGCCATGCTGTCCCGGGCATAGGCCACCATCATGGCTTGCCCGTTGTAGGCCGCGTAGGGAATGGTCTTCAGCGTCTCCGGGGGGATCATGGTGAGGCTCCAGGTTTCCTCGCACAGGGGGGGAAGGGTGATCAGGTTGCGGGTCTTGATGAAGCCGATGGCCTCGCGGGCCAGACCGGCTATCAGGTCGCCCTGCTCGCCCGGAGGAACATAGTCGGCTTTGACCTTGGCGAGGGCGGCCTTCCAGTCGTCGCCGAACCCCATGTCGCGGGCGGCGGCTTTCATTTCGGTCTCGCAGCGGGCGAGTTCGCGTTCGCCGAGTGCCAGCAAAGTTTCGGCGTCATAGGCGATGAATTCATGCCGGATGGCATCGGCCAGGGCGGCGGCGCCCAGGGACTCGCCCACGATGGGATCCTCGTCCTTGCCTTTGAGTTTCGCGATATCCTCGCGCAGGAATTTGGCATAGTCCTCAAGCGCCTTGTCGGCATCCTCATAGGGCTTTTTCAGCCACCAGGAGAACTCGGGGAGGTAGCCGTCGCGGAAGGTGTACCATTTCTTAAGCGTGGCGCGCAGACTATCCGTGGCGATGGCGGCCCGCCGGGCATGGGAGGCGGACACGATCAGCGGGCTGTTGGTGGTGGCGGCGATGGTGGTGGAATTTGAGGCGGTGGCCGTGGCATTTGTTTTCAGGCCCAGGTCGAGCCGGGCGCGTAGTTCCTTGATTTGCGCGGCCATGCGGTTCACGCAGGAGGCGGCTTCACGGCAATCCAGGGGGCCGCCCTTCAGGCGCGCCAGTTCAAGGGAGTCAATGCCGTCGCGGAACACCACCAGGTGTGCGATTTCGTTCCACTGCCGGCGTTCCAGGGCCAGTGCCGTGCGTTGAGAGTCAATTTCGTTACGCAGCAGCAACCAGTCGATTCGGGCGGCCGGCGGCAGCGTGGTGAAGGGCAGGGTTTGCAGGCGCGCCTGCCAGTCGCGGTTGAGGGCCTCGAGCTTGTCGAACCGGAGGGGTGAGCCGGGAAGGTCCCAGGCCGCAGCCACATCATGCTGGTCGGCGGCGTAGGCTTCGATGAGGCCGGCCATCGAAGGGACGGCCTCCGTGGCGGCAGGGCTCAAGCCGGTGCAGGCGACCGTCAGGATGCCGGTTAAGACGAAAAGCCGATACCTTGTCATCATGGCCGCCAGTTTCCCCGCTCATCCCGCCTGAGTCGAGTAAAAACTGGAAGCGGTCACTATCCAAATGCCGCCCTTTCCGCTTCTCCCTGGGCTGGACGTACATTCGCACCCCGTACTCATGCCTCATCTCCCATCATACCGGATTGCTTAAAGATCTCCACCCGCGCTCAATCGTCAGTTGCTTTTGTATGGCGCACTCCGATCCTGCCTGCGGGCAAGTTCACTGGTGTAATGAAGGCCGAGGCTGGCCGAGCGTTCTCTTGCCCAGTCGGTCAACTTCAGGGTGCCGGCGGGAGGGGCGTCAACGTACAGAAGGTCGTCCATCAAGCCTGTGATCTCCTCCCGCGTAAGCATGACATCGCCCACCAGTTTCCCGATGAGCCACCCGACGGCATAGCCCACGCCCGGCGGGACCGACACAATGGGCCGGTTCTTCCCGATGATTTTCCCGATTGTCTCTGCCAGACCTCGATAGGTGAACGTCTCCGGGCCAATAGCATTGATCGTGACGTTGCGGGTCTGCCTGCCTTGTTCAACGGCAAGTTGGGCCAGATCATCAACATAGATGGGCTGCAGCCTGTACTGCCCGCTGCCGAATACCCCGAATACGGGCAAGTGGCGCAGAGCCCAGGCAATGTTATTCACCAGAATATCCTCTTTCCCGAACAGGATGGCTGGCCGGAGAATCGCATGCGACAGGCCGCTCTCAGCGAGGCATCGCTCCAGTCGAGCCTTGCCTCTGAAGTAGTCCAGCGGTGAGCCTTCCGAAGGATTCGTGATGCTGACATGCACCACCCGGCCGACGCCCGCCGCTTTCGCCGCGCGAAACAGGATCTCCGTGTTCCGCACGGCATCGGCGTGGGTGAAGTCCGCATGATCAAACCGGACCCAATAGGTGTTGTACAGCACGGAGACCCCCCGGAGTGACTCTGTGAGTTTCTCCGGAGCGTCGAAATGAAACGGCACAACCCGAAGGCGATCCCCGAAGGGATTCCTGCGCGCCACTGAGTTCGTGAGCGTTATGACGCTCCTTCCCTCCGCCAGCAGGCGCCCGGCAATATACCTGCCGGAATAACCGAAGGCCCCTGTCACCGCATGGATGTTTTCGTTATGCATATTTTTCAAATAACGGCCAGTCAGGCACGGTCCCCGTGACCGGCTGAGTGACCCTCAGTCAAGTGAATCGGCGGTTCATAATCATACGACCGATTGTTTGCTTCTTGTCGTCTGCAGCTCCACACGGGGCGCGCGGTGTTCAAGGATGGAGAGGGACAACTCAACGACTTCTGCGGCTTCGTATGGGTTGCTTGTTCCGATGCAAACCATGTCGCACTCACGGATGGTGCTCCAAACGAATCCGAGGCCGACCAGAGGCGGCAGTCTTCCCGCGGCCAGCGGCTTGATGGTAATAACGGGTTTCCTGGCCCCCCAGATCATCCGTTGAACCCAATCGATCTCGATCTGCATCAGAAATCCAGCCGCATTGTAGATTTGGATGTAAGTGGCGACATCCAGCCCGCACTCATCGGCATAAGTCGGCGTCTCCGGCATGTGCGTGGAAAGACCGGGGATCATTCCTCGCTCCCGTATCATGCGCAGGTACACCTCGATTCCAGTGAGCGATCTGGTCCGGCGGTTGACAAAGGCGTCCGTTGTGCACTGATGCGGCATGCAGATGGCCGTGCCCATTTTGGCCAGCTCGTCCAAAACGCGCTCCGCTTCGCCCGCACTTTTCGCGGGGTCCTCGACCGGGAGACTCGGGATGGCAATGGTGATGCATTTCCTGCCTGTCCGTTGTTCCGCCTCAGATATGCCTTGGATCAGTTTCGGGTCAGGCCTGACTCCATAGAGCACGTCAACGCCAGCATTCATGAACACTTCAACGATGTCGGCAATCCGGTTGGCCGTCATGGTCTCAACAATATCCCTGTCCTTGGCCTTGCTGGTGTGGGAATAACCGAGGAACCAGTTTGTGCCAATCATCAACCGGGACACGGAAAGCCCTTCGATTTTCGTACGCGGGAACTGAATCATTCATTGCTCCTTTCACTTTACGGAACGCAACCATTGAAGCTCGGGCTTGCTCGTCGCTCTCAAATGGGTTGTTCGGAAATTCTCAAGAACTCAAGAGCCTCGACGTCGGCCAGATCTTTAGCGCGTCCAGATGCTCGTTTATTGCGGATGAGATCAGCCACTGACGGAATCCGAATCTTAAGTCCTTCGATATCAATCTCGATAGAGTTCGCAAATGCCTCGTTAAAACGAAGTCCTGACGCGCCGGTAATAATATCGATCCGTCTGGGTGCAACACCAATTTGAAAAATCGTGTCATCTTTCTGAAGATCGGCAACCGTGAGTTCGGAGGTCGGAGCTCCGAACCGTCGCAGCGCTCTCAAAACGGCCTCAGCGTTATCGGGTGAAGGCATGACCCAGATGTCGATATCCATTGTCGCCCGCGGATAGCCATGGGCAGCCAAGGCGTAAGCGCCCACCAATAAGAACTTAGCTTGCTCGTCGGCTAAGGATTGCAATATGTCTCTGTAGTCTTCGTTCAGCATGATGATTCCTGCTCAGGGACGCAACCTCTTCGGTAAGGGGCCAAACAAGACTCAATCGACTCTTGGGCGTCCCGGGAACGAAATGATCATTCTGTTCACAGGACATTCGAGAGAGTCTGGTAAGCTTTCGATTCATGGCTTTTTATAACATTCTTCATCGGGACCATCAATTCATTCCTCCGAACTAGTCATTATACCGGGCCCGGTTATTCCGTATCTTTCCGGATGAGCGGCTTGGTCCGCTCCATCCGTCCTGGATGCGCCCATTCTAACGGGGGGCCAATGGCTGTATTTGCCGCACTCCTGGGTATTTCATCGCACCTTCCCCGCCACATGTTTTACCACCTGTCCAATGGAATGTGCATTGGGGGCAATCATCTGCATGGCGAATCCGGCTACCGCAAAGGAAATGGTCACAAGGACAGCCCGGACCCATGTCCGTCTCAAGGCCCCTCAACATCCTGTGCTTCACCTTTTCGAGATCATCTGCCATAGCCCCCAACCTCGATACGACATTCTCACGTAAGTGACTTTCTGAATTCTCCTCCACCGGAATGAAATGTCAAGGCGGGCTACAACCCTTGATGAACACCCCCGACTTATAGTCTTGAGGCATGGTGGTCAACAACCTCATGCACAGAGCCTCCACATGCCCCCGCAACTTCACCGGATGAACCGGGCTACTGGGCACAGGTAACGGATTTCCGCGATTGGCCCGGCGAGAGGCATAAGAAGGCCGGACGGGAAGATTCATCAACTCCAGGGTTGGATTCACGGGATCATAAGACCCTGAACGGAGTGGCGCCCCGTGATGCCGGGAGTGGATCAGCGTTTCCTGATAACCAGGGACACCGCAAAAAAGCCGCAC
>CAYOQM010000061.1:7702-12973 GCA_964406065.1 uncultured Verrucomicrobiota bacterium | reverse complement strand
CCGCCTGCCCCGCGGGCCGGATGTTGACATTGACGTCACACCGCATATTGCCTTCCTCAAGGTTACAGTCGCTGACCCCGGCATACACCAGGATCTGGCGCAAGGCCAGGAGGTACGCAAAGGCCTCCTCAGGGGTATCCATATCGGGTTCCGACACAATCTCCATGAGCGGAACCCCGGCACGATTGAAGTCGATGCCGCTCCAGGTGGCGTAATGCAGGTTCTTCGCCACATCCTCCTCCTGGTGAATCCGCGTGATCCCGATCCGGCGGGACACGCCGCCGATGTCGATCTCCACTCCGCCGCCAAGACACAGGGGTTGATCGTATTGGGAAATCTGGTAGTTCTTCGGCATATCCGGGTAGAAATAATTTTTCCGGTCGAATTTACTGACCGGATTAATGCGGCAGCCCAGCATCAGCCCCGAGGTGACCGTCAGCCGGATGGCTTCGCGATTCATCACCGGAAGCGAGCCGGGATACCCCAGGCACACCGGACAAACCTGGGTGTTGGGCGGGGCGCCGAAGTCGGTGCTGCAGGCACAGAACATCTTGCTCCGGGTCTTGAGTTGGACATGAACTTCAAGCCCGATGGTCACTCGATATGTCATCATTGCCTCAGTCCTTCGATCAGAAAAGCTCGCGCCAGTTCACGGCCTGCTCATAGGCGTACCCCACCCGCAGGATCGCCTCCTCGCCCATTGCCGGCCCCATCACCTGCAACCCGACGGGCAGTCTGTCGGCGGAGAGACCGCAAGGCACCGACAGACCGCAGATCCCGGCCAGGTTGACCGGCACGGTGAAGATGTCGCCCAGATACATCTGCATCGGGTCATCGCATTTTTCGCCGATCCTGAAGGCCGGGGTGGGCGCCACCGGTGAAAGGATGGCGTCGCAGTGTGCAAAGGCCGCCTCAAAATCCCTGCGGATCAGCGTCCTCACCTTCTGGGCGCGCAGATAATAGGCATCGTAGTACCCGCTGCTCAACACATAGGTTCCCAGAATGATCCGGCGCTTCACCTCCGCACCGAACCCCGCGGCCCGGGTCTTCTGATAGAGGTCGATGGGATCCTCCGCCCCGGGAGCCCGGAACCCGTAACGGACCCCGTCAAACCGGGACAGGTTGGACGAGGCCTCCGCAGGAGCAATGATGTAATAGGTGGCAATGGCGTCCCGCGTGCGGGGCAGCGAGACATCAACGGTTTTGGCGCCGAGCCCGCGGCAGACCTCGATGGCGTCGCGGACGCGGCGTTCAACGTCGGGATGCAGGCCGCTGACGAAATATTCGCGGGGTAATCCCAGAACCATTCCCTTCAAATCCTTCCGGAGGGTTGAAGGATAATCCGGAACGGAATCCCGCAAGCTGCTTGAATCCAGGGGATCATGACCCGCCATCACCTGCAAGAGCAGCGCGGTGTCGCGGACATCCTTGGTCAGGGGGCCGATCTGGTCAAGCGACGAGGCATAGGCGGTAAGTCCATACCGTGAAATCCGGCCATAAGTCGGCTTCAGCCCCACGCACCCGCAGAAGGCCGCGGGCTGGCGCACCGACCCGCCGGTGTCGGATCCCAGCGCGGCGAGGGCCTCGTTGGCCGCCACCACGGCGGCGGAACCGCCGCTGGAACCGCCGGGCACGCACCCGGAATCCCACGGGTTGCGCGTGATCCCGAAGGCCGAATTTTCCGTGGATGAGCCCAGGTCGAATGTCGCCATGTTGGTGCGCCCCAGGAAGATCGCTCCCTCCGCCCGGAGCCGGGCGATGGCGGTGGCATCGTAGGGCGCCACATATCCCTTGAGAATATTTGAACCGCAGGTGCAGGGCTGCCCCTTGACGTTCAGCACATCCTTGACCGCAATCGGCACCCCGAGCAGGCGACCCGATCCCCCCCGCTCACGGATCGCATCAGCGGCTTTGGCCTGTTCCATGGCCGCCTCTTCATCAATCGTGAGATACCCGTGCACCCGGCTGTCTTCCCGCCGGATGGCGGCGAGCACCCCGGCGACAACCTCTTTCGAACAGCATTCCCGCCGTTCCAGCTTTTCCAGCACCTCATGAATCGTCAGGGTATTCAGCATGGCCTTACTCAACAATGGTCGGTACGATAAACAGATCCGGACTATGTTCGGGGGCATTCTTGAGAACCGCCTCCCGATCCAGGCCGGCCCGGACGACATCCTCGCGAAACACGTTTTGAATCACGGCCGCATGGGCCATCGGCTCGATTCCAGAGACATCGATTTCACGCAACTGGTTGAAGAGGCTGACCACATGCTCCAACTGCACCTGAAATTGCGCCACTTCCTGTTCGGTCAGGTTCAACCGCGCCAGGTTGGCCACATACCGGACATCCATCGTCTTCGCGGATTGAGTTTTGTCATCCACCATGGCTCCCGCCTTTCCTGTCACTGCGACAAGTCCTTATAATCCGGTTTTCACGCCGGATCAATGGCAATCACCAGCTCAAGGTCAGGCCGTCGTAGGCCACACAGGTGCCCGGCGGCAGGGATTTCTGGGTTCCCTCATGGTCAAGGTCGTGGGCCACATGCGTCAGATAGGATCGCCTGGCGCCGATCCGTTGCAGGAGTTCAAGGGCCGCCTGAACCGTCAGATGCGTGGGGTGTGTCCGGTGCCTGAGTCCATCGAGGATCATCACGTCAACCCCCCTGAAACGTTCGACCGTGGTCTCGGGCATGTCCTTGCAATCAGGCACATAGCCCAATGTCCTTCCTTCATATTCCAGCCGGTATCCGTAGGTTTCGGTCCGGCCATGGAGCACTGGCAGGGCCTCGACGACCACGGAGCCGACGGAAAAACGCCCGGCAATCTCGCAGAATTTCAACCGCGGACGGAATACCCCGGGCTCAGGCTCCTTATGGTCGACGTAGTTGAAAATACGCTTGAGATCCGTGACGGTGCCGGGGGATCCGTACACCGGAATCAAGGCGCCCTGGATCGTGTTGAACCGCCGGATGTCGTCGAGCCCGAAAATGTGATCGGCATGGGAATGGGTAATCAGCACGCCGTCGATCCGCAGGACCTTGTAGGCCAGAACCTGTTCACGGAAGTCCACGGAGGTGTCGATCACAAGACTGACGTTGCCGGCCTGGACATGCAGGCTGGCCCGGCGGCGGTGATTGCGCGGGTCATTCGACCGGCAGACGGCACAGTCACACCCGATCACCGGAATGCCAACGGATGTACCCGTTCCGAGGAATGTCATTATCATGTTCATCTCTCACCCCCTCGCGGCGGTCATTACACACACCCGGCCGCTGCCGGCCCGTTTCAACACCCTGGCAATCTCGTTCACGGTGGCGCCCGTTGTCATGACGTCGTCAATCAACAGGAAATTGCGACCCTGTACCCATTCCGGGCAGTCCACCTCGAAGGCCTCGTGTACATTCCTGGCGCGTTCCCTCAGGTTCAACCGGGTCTGGGTACCGGTCTCCCGGACACGGGCCAGGCAGCCACGCGCCAGGGGAAGCTCCAACAGACGCGCCACGCGGCTGGCGAGCAACCTGGACTGGTTGTAGGTGCGGGACCGCTCCCTGGCCGGATGCAGCGGGACAAAACATACCGCATCAAATCGCTCCTGGCGATAATGCGTCGCGATGCCGGCCTGCAGCAGAGTGGCCAGGTCCTGGGCAAGATGAACGGCCTGTGAATACTTGAAGCGGTGCAACACCTCCTTGATGCCGCCACGGAACCGGACGGAGGAGCGCGCCAGATCAAAGGCCGGGGCGCGATCGACACAGAGGGAACACACGTAGCCGCGGGAAATATCCCCTTCCACCGGATCACCGCAACGGGAGCAATAAGGCGGTTCAATCACCGGCAGTGACGCCAGGCAGTCCCAACAGAGATAACGCGCGGCGCGACCGGACGGACGGCTGCAGAGTTCACATGACCGTGGCCAGAACAAATCCAGCAACGGTTCCGGATTCAGCGCCCTGAGCATGGGATGGCTCCCCTTCACTGATACTTCGCCAGCATCGGAGACAAGGCCTCCATCGTGGCGGGCGGCACCAGGCGCCTGTCCGTCATGATGGCATATTTCAAGGCGTGCTGGCAGGCGCAGTGACGGTCTCCCGTAAGGCCCGGCAGCAGGCGCCGTATGATTTCCTTGGCAAGCTTCGTATTGGCCGTCAACGTCTCGATAATCATGTCGACCGACACTTCCGCCTCGCTGCTGTGCCAGCAATCATAATCCGTGGCCATGGCCATGGACTGGTAGCACAACTCCGCCTCGCGGCATAACTTGGCCTCCGGCAGGCTCGTCATCCCGATAATGTCAAACCCCGCACGGCGGTAGGAATTCGACTCGGCGCGGGTGGAAAAGGCGGGCCCCTCCATGTTCACATAAGTTCCCCCCGCATGAATCCTTACCACATCCCCGAGATTCAGGACCTTGACGGCCTCACTTGCGGCTTTCAAGACCACCTCCCGCAGCGGCTTGCAGGTCGGATCCCCGAAGGACACATGCCCGACAATGCCATTGCCGAAGAACGTGTGCTGGGCCGACCCCTTGGTCCTGTCGAAATACTGGTCGGGCAGCACAATGTCGCGCGGCCTGATGCCTTCCCGCAAACTGCCCACCGCACTTACCGAGACCACACCTTCAACGCCCAGTTTCTTGAATCCCCAGATATTCGCCTTGTGATTGATCTCCGAGGGGAGCAACCGGTGTCCGCGCCCATGACGCGGCAGGAATATGACATCAATGCCGCCGAGTGTTCCCTGCACATAGGCGTCCGAGGGTTTCCCAAAGGGGGTGTCCAGGACACACTCGCGAACATTCTGGAGATCCTCCAGTTGATACAAGCCGCTGCCGCCAATGATTCCGACCTTCATGAAGCAATCCTTTGTTGAGGGTGAGTGACCATCCCGTTTATAGTCCCCGCCCCTGCTCCATTCAAGAATGGAATTGTCTATTGATGTTGGCGCTGGTAGCCTGTTTGTTTTGGTAGCAACAGAGATTTCATGGTTGAAAGGAGCAGGGCATGGATCTGATTCCCATTGAGTGCGGCAACTGCAAGGCAAAACTGAAAATCAAGGGTTCCTCCTCGCGGATGCCAACCGAAGTCAAGTGCCCGAAATGCGGCAAATCGATCCCGCTGGGGAATCAGCAGGGGGCTCCGTCCGCGCCCGCCCCGGCCGCATCGCCGGCAACACCCCCGCCCCCCGCCCCCGGTTCCCCCGCCCCCCCGTTCCCGCCCCCCCCCCCCCCCCCCCGCCACCCCCCCCCCGCCCACCCCCCCCCTCCACCCCCCC
>CAYOQM010000061.1:4057-7692 GCA_964406065.1 uncultured Verrucomicrobiota bacterium | reverse complement strand
TACCGCCCAGCTTACACCGCCACCGAAACCGGCCTCCTCGTCGCCCACCCCTCCCGCGACACCGGCTTCCCCGGCAGGAGCCCGAAAAGCGGCAGCTCCCATTGTTCTGGGACAACTCTCCGATGCCGCCAGCACCACCATGATCCCGGCAACATGTCCCAATTGCCAGTGGCAGACCAAGGTTTCGCAGGCGCTATCCGGAAAGAAGATACGCTGCAAGCAATGCTCAGGCGTGATACAGGTGCCCTCTCCGGAACCCTCAACCGTCGCCGTGCCTGGTGCCGCTCCGGTTCCGGCCCCCACGGCCACGGCAGATGTCACGCCGGTGCCGGCCACACCCCCGGTTTCCGGCCTTCCGGCACCCGTGCCGGAAGCCTCCGTGTCGTCGGATGAAATCGTCGACCTGCGCGCCAAACTGGATGCGGCGTTCCGGAACGCCGCGATGCTCCTCCAAAAACTGAACGCCGCCGAGCTCCAGGTCAAGACAGCGGAGACACGGGCTCAGGAAGCCGAAACCGCCCTTCATGACATTGCGGGAAAGAGGACCGTGGAAGGCATTACGACAAACCGTAAAATTGCCGACCTCGAAGCCCGTGTGGAGGAGTTGATCACCCGCCTGGCCGACCAGACCGAAGACTACCGGACGGAGTTGGAGCTTACTGAAAAGCGGGCGACCGCACTACGCGGGAAAATTGCCCACTATTCACATTGACGCAACCGACCCAACACCATGCGCATTCTTCTCGTCACCCCGCCCATGGTGCAGGTCAATGCGCCCTATCCCGCGACCGCCTGCCTGGCCGGGGCACTTGCCGGGACCGGACATGAAGCCCTTCAGGAGGATGCCTCACTGGCCCTGGCTCTGGCCCTGTTCTCCCGATCCGGTATCCGGGAGATCAGGCAAGCCCTAACCATGACAACCCCTTCCGCCAGTGTCGCCTTCTTTTTGCGCCATTGCCGGAAGTACGCCGACACCGCCGGGGATGTCATCCGCTTCCTCCAGGGCCGCGCCCCGGCTATGGGAACTCGCATCCGATCACGACGGCTTCTCCCGGAAGGGCCGCGCTTCGCCTCTCTTCATGAACGATCGGATCAGCGGAGCCTGTTCGACTCGTTATCCCGGCACGAACAGGCCGTCCACCTCGCCAGCCTCTATCTGGACGATCTGACGGATACGATCCGCGAAGGGGTCGATCCCCGTTTCGAACTCTCCCGCTATGGAGAAAAGCTGGCGGCCAGCGCCCCTGACTTCGATGCCCTTGCCCGGGCCCTGCGCCGGAAACCGACCCTGATTGACCGGAAGATGGAATCACTGGCCGCCGAACTGGTGCACCTCCACACTCCGGATCTAGTGGGCTTTACCCTGCCATTCCCAGGCAATGTCTACGGGGCGTTGCGCATGGCAAAGGCCATGAAGCACCTGGTGCCGGGCCTGCCGGTGGTCATGGGCGGCGGTTATGTCAACACCGAACTGCGGGGCCTCACCGATCCACGGCTTTTTGATTTTACAGACTACCTCACGCTCGACGACTGGGAGCAACCCCTGTTGTCCATCATCACCCACCTGGAGAACTCCCGCCCTGCACACGCCGTGCTGCAGCGCACCTTCATCCGGCGTCATAACCGGGTCCGCTACATAAACCAGCCCCCGATCCTTCCCCATAGGCCCGCGCCTGACCGGACACCCCTGTTCAGAGGACTCCCCCTGGACGGCTATTTCTCCATGATTGAGAGCCTCAATCCCATGCACCGGATCTGGTCTTGCGGACGCTGGAACAAACTGATGCTGGCCCACGGATGCTATTGGCACCAATGCGGGTTCTGCGACACCCGTCTGGACTACATCCGCCGCTATGCGGCAACCCCCCTCCGACTGATCCTCCAACAGATCCGCGACATGATCGAGCAAACCGGCAGCCACAACTTTCATTTTATTGATGAAGCCATGCCACCCGCCCTGTTGCGACAGCTCTCCCGGGAACTCATCCGGCTTAAACTGAATATCACCTGGTGGGGCAATATACGCTTCGACAACGCCTTTACCCCCGAGCTTATCGACCTGATGGCCAAAGCAGGCTGCCTCGCCGTGACCGGCGGACTCGAGGCCCCGACCGACCGCCTGCTTAAACTCCTGAACAAGGGCTTTACCCTTGAACAATCGACCCGCGTGACCAGCAGTTTTGCCCACGCGGGTATCCTGACGCACGCCTATCTCATGTATGGCTGCCCCTCGCAAACCGCACAAGACACCGTGGATTCCCTTGAATATGTCCGCCAGTTGTTCGAGGCCGGGCTATTGCAATCCGCCTATTGGCACCGGTTCGCCCTGACCGTCCACAGCCCGATTTTCCAGGATCCGCACCGGTACGGCCTCTCTCTGGTGAGAAGACCCAGGCCGACCTTTGCCTGCAATGAAGTTCCGTTCCGGGATTCAGTATCCTGCGACCATGACGCTCTGGGACGGGGACTGCGGAAGGCTCTTTTCAACTACATGCAGTACGCGGGACTGGATATGGAACTTCAGTCATGGTTTGACCTCAACATCCCGCCCCCCCGCCTCCCAACGGATTTTGTCGCGTCGCAACTGAAGGCGGGCACCAGGCCAGTTGACTGACGGGAGGATAAAACGGGTTACGAAGTCTCCCCTCCTTTTCCGCCCCCCCGCGTACGAAAAGAGGCTTTGACTGGCCCGTTTTTCGGAGTATTATCAACAAGGCAATCACATGTTGAGGAAGCGGAGGATCGATAAACCATGACTGTACGCGTCATGCTGGCAGACGATCACAAAATCGTGCGGGAAAGTTTCCGGGCCCTCCTGGAGGCGGAACCCTCATTTCATGTGGTGGCGGATGTGGGTGACGGGCAGGAATGCGTCCGAGTTGCTCTTGATCTGAAGCCGGATGTGATTGTCATGGACATCACCATGCCCAACCTCGATGGACCCAGCGCCACGCGCCGTATTTTGAGCCAGCTTCCGCAGACCCGTGTGATCGCCCTATCGATGCACACGCATCACCGGTTTGTCTCGATCATGCTGGATGCGGGCGCATCCGGGTACATCCTCAAGAGTTGCCATGCCAAGGAACTGATCGCCGCCATCCGGCTGACCGCCTCCGGAAAATCCTATTACAGCCCCGGCATCAGGCCGACGACTCCCTCACCGACCCCTTCCCGAGGCGCCCCGGCAATGAGTCCCGTCGTCAACTTGTCGGATCGTGAACGGGAAGTCTTGAAATTGTTTGCCGATGGACTTGAGACCCGGGAAATTGCAGAGGCACTCAAGATGGGCGAAAAAACCGTATCCACCCATCGGGAGCATATCATGCAGAAACTAGGCATCAACAACATCGCCGGACTCACCAAGTATGCGATCCGCGAAGGACTCACAACCCTCTAATATCCAGGCCCTCCCTTCATGAAAACATCGGCATCCAAGCGCATCCTCGTTACCGGTGGCGCGGGCTTTCTTGGCTCCCACCTGTGCGAGCGGTTGCTCGGGCAGGGTCACGAGGTGATTTGCGCCGACAATTTCTTCACCGGATCCAAGGCCAACATCGCGCACCTGCTCCCCCACCCCTACTTCGAACTGATGCGCCATGACGTGACTTTCCCTCTTTATGTTGAAGTCGACGAGA